>DATDMW010000188.1:0-5244 GCA_036518595.1 Burkholderiales bacterium | reverse complement strand
TCACCGCGTCGAGCGATCCTACGGCAACTTCGGCAGGAGATTCACGCTGCCGTCGACGGTGGATACCGGGAACGTCACGGCGCAAAGTCGCGACGGCGTGCTCCGCATCTTCCTTCCCAAGAAGGCCGAGACGAAGCCGCGGCAGGTCAAGGTGCAGACCGACTCGAATCTCGGCACGCAGGCGAAGCAGAAGCAGTAAGCGTGAAGGTGGCGGGGCCCCTGCGGCCCCGCTTTTCTTTCGCTCGGCGGGAAGGGCGATTGACGAGCTTTTGCGCTTCGTGCCCCTAGACTGAGACCTGTTCCGTCTCGCTCATCGCCTGCCCATTCCGCGACTTGATGGACGGTCTCGCGCCGCTCGGCGCAGAGGGACAGATAAGGACCCCATGCGCACCATTTCGTGGAAGCTCCCGATCGTCTTGAGTGCATCTTTCGTGTTTGCTGCCGATGGCCACGCGGCCTCGGGATACAAGGGAATCCCTTGGGGAGCGGCGTGCAGCGAGGCCGTCCGGAATCTGCAGGCGCAAAGCTTCGTCTTCGATCGTACTGACAAGCTCGGGTTGCCGCCTCAGGCTCGCTCGCCGCAAGAGCCCCAGCTGTTCGCGCGCAGCTCCGGACTGGCCTCCTGCTCCAGCGAAGAGTCGGATCTGAGGCTGGATACGCATCGGGCGAATCCGTACGTAGAAATCGCCGCCGCGTCCGGAGACATCACCGTCACGTTGCTCTGCCGCGACCAGAGGTTCGTGGGCGCGCGGCTCGAGACGCCGATGGGCAGGACCGCGGCAGTGGCGATGTTGACCAAGGCGGCCGGTGCATCGGTGCGGACCATCCGCGCGAACACCTGCGGCGAGGAAGCCTTGAATTGCACGGCCGACCATTCGCTCCTTCTTTCGCGCGGAGATACCGTCCGCTACCTGGAAAAGCCGGTCCGATCGTCGCGCGGTTACGCCGGCCAGGACCCGCCGTTGATTCGATACTTGATCCTCGCCCGGTCCGAGGACCGCGCGCTTCAGACTGCGTCGCTCGCCTGCGCGAAGAAGCGCCTCGCCGACGGCCGGCTGGAAAAACAGCGGATCCAGGACGGGAACCGGGCGGCACTGCAGTAGAAGCGGGTCTTCGTGAGTGCAGACCGGTTGGGCCGGTACCGCACGGCCGCGGGCGAATCGCGCTTTTACATGGCCCTCCCGCGGCGGCTGTACCAGCGCGACCCCGGCGAGGAATGCATGGTCGCCGCGCCCGAAGTGGACCGCAGCGGCCCGGCGTGCTTGCGCCACTATTGGCGGTCAGTCGTGGAGCCGGCGCACTAGCCCTCTCACGAGTCCCTGCGACCGTGAATCTCGTCCGGGAAAGGTTACGGTCGATTGAACGCCGCGAGTTGGAGGGCGGCGAGCAGCCCGACGGTGCCTTCGAGCTTGGGGACCATCGCGATTACATCGGCGAACGCCGCGAAGTCCTGACCTGGGGAGGAGGAAAAGACCACCACCGGGACGGCGGCATGGTCGCCCTTCGCCTTGTGCGCGAGGAAGGTTGCACCGTCCATCACCGGCATCATCAGATCGAGGATGATCAGGCCGACGCGAGGCCCGGCCGAGAGCGCGTCGAGCGCAAGTTGCCCGTCGGCCGCCTCGATGACCGCGTGGCCCTCGAGTTGGAGCAGGCGGGTTACCGCGCCGCGCAGGTCGGCGTCGTCATCGACGATGAGCACGCGCGCAGGGGCAACCATCGTTGCAGTGTACGAGTCCGCGAGGCCAAAGCTCGCTCCACGCACATCTATTGTGCTGGACCGGCCAGGCTGCGCTCGGCGCGAGCGAGGCCGGCGTCCACATTCGGACCCTTGGTGTGGACTGGCGCGGCTGGCGACCTTCGCGCTTGACGCCTCGTCCGCGCGGTGAACCGGACACTCGTGCAGGCGGCTGCTGGACATGATGTTGATTAGGCGTCGCGCGGGTCCCGGAGGATCCCGGTCCGGGTGAGAACGTGATACGAGCCAGCCTTGGAAAAGCGCGGCAAGGCCATCATCCTCGTCGTCGATCGCGACCCCCACGTTCGCGAGCTCGAGGCGCACTTCCTCGGCCAGGCGGGTTACGACGTCATCTTCGAGCAGGACGGCAACGGAGCGCTCGAGCGCGCGCGCGAGCTTTCTCCCGACATCATCGTCACCGAGATCCTCGTGCCGGGGCTCGACGGCCTCGCGCTGTGCCGGCAGCTGAAGGCCGGGCCGAAGACCCGCGGCATCGCGGTGCTCGTGTTCAGCGTGCTCGCCACCGCCGGCCGCGCCGCCGAGGCCGGCGCCGACGCCTTTCTGCAGAAGCCCCTTACCGATCACGCGCTGGTCGAAACCGTCGCCCGGCTCCTCGCCAGCGCGAAGAAGGCTGGAACATGAGCAACCCCGCTGCCACTCCCGTCGTGCGCATCTCCTCCGGCAGCCGAGAGGTCGACGAGGTGCTGGGGGGCGGGCTCCCCGAGAACTCGATCAACATCGTGATGGGCGAGCCGGGCTCGGGGAAGACCACCCTGGCCGAGGCCTTCCTGTTCGCGAACGCGAACGACGCAAAACGGCCGGTGCTCTTCCTCACCACGCTCTCCGAGCCGCTCGAGAAGGTGATCCGGTACGGGCAGCAGTACCGCTTTTTCGACGCCGACAAGATCGGCACCGCCGTCCTGTACGACAGCATCGCCGCCGACATGGTCACCGGCGGCGTCAGCACGCTGGTGCCGAAGCTCAAGGAGGCGATCAAGGCGCATTCGCCGCGGTTGATCGTCATCGACTCGTTCAAGGTGATTCACGACCTGGCGAAGTCGCCCGAAGAAGTGCGCCTGATGCTGCACGAGGCGGCCGGGCTGCTCACCGCCTACAACGTCACCGTGCTGCTGGTCGGCGAGTACCGGCACGAAGACATCGCGCGCTACCCCGAGTTCGCCGTGGCCGACGGCATCATCGAACTGGCGCGCAATGCACTGGGTTCCCGCGACGAGCGCTACCTGCGCGTGTTCAAGCTGCGCGGCAGCAGCTACCGCGAGGGGTCGCACGCGTTCGAGATCAGCTCGGACGGCCTGCAAGTGTACCCGCGCCTCGTGAGCCCGGTCGAAGCGGCCTCGTACCAGCGCAGCTCGAAGCGCGCGTCGTCGGGGGTGCCGGGGCTCGACGCCATGTTCGCAGGCGGCGTGTGGCAGGGCAGCGCCACGCTGGTCGCCGGGCCCACGGGCTCGGGCAAGACGACGATGGGCATCCAGTTCGTGGTCGAAGGGCTGAAGCAGGGCGAGCGCTGCCTGCTGGTGAACTTTCAGGAGAACCCCACCCAGCTCGCGCACCAGCTCGAGCAGATCGGCGGCAAGCTCGACGCCGAGACGCGCGAGCGCCTCCAGCTGCAGTACCACTCCGCCGTCGAGCTGCCGATCGACCGCATCGTGGTCAGCATCTTCAAGGCGCTGCGCCGCAGCCCGATCCACCGCGTCGTCATCGACGCGGTCGGAGACCTCGCCGTCGCCGCCAATGACGCCGCACGGCTGCACGACTACCTGTACGCGATGGGACAGCACTTCGCGGTGATGGGGGTCAGCAGCCTGTTGACGCTGGAGGTCGATGCCGGGGTGGAGGCGACGTCCGCCATCCAGGGCCGCCTGAGCCACATGACCGACAACATCGTCTACCTCACCCTCGAGTCGCGGTCGGGAACGATGGCGCGCTCGATTCGCGTCGCGAAGGCGCGGGGATTGGGTCACGACCTCCAGCCGAGCGGACTGCAGATCGACGCACGCGGGCTGCAAGTCATCGAGCGCTCGTGAAGCGGCCCGAACTCTGGCCGCAGCTGCGGCAGCTGACCGAGATCAGCCGCGCGCTGACCTACGCCGCCTCGCTCGAAGAGGCGTCGCAGCTCGCGGTTGACCGGGCCGCTGAGCTGATCGGGGCCGAGACGGCGCTGCTGCTGATCAAGGGCGAGGCCGGGCCGCTCACGGTGCGCGCCTCGCGTGGCGTCGACGCCGCGGTGGCGCAAGGCTTCGCTGTTCTGCTGAGCGAGGCGGTGGTGGCGCAGCTCGCCGCCGCTCTGGGCGTCGAGGCGGCGAACGTGCTCGCGCTGCCGCTGGTGGTGAATGGAGAGATCGACGGCCTCTTGGTGGTGGTGCGCCCGCGCGGCGCGCCGGCCTCGGAGCGGGACGAATGGCTGGTCGGCGCGATCGCGGACCAGGCGGCCGTCGCGCTCGAGAAGACGCGGATGGTGGAGACGGCCGGCTTTCGCGAGCAGCTGATGGGGATCGTCGGGCACGATCTGAGGAACCCGCTGCAGACGATCTCAGTAGCGTCGCACCTGCTACTGTTGCGCGATGGGATGGGCGCGAAGGAGACCGAGCTGGTGAGGAAGATCGCCGCTGCCGGAGCCTCGGCCTCGAAGGTCGTCGAGCAGCTGCTCGACCTGACGCGCAGCCGGCTCGGCGGAGGCATTCCGCTCGACGTTCGGCGCGTCGACCTCGGCGAGATCTGCCGGCAGCTGATCGGAGAGACGGAGCTCAAGCACCTGGACCGACCGCTGCGGGTGCAGCTCGAGGGCGACCTCGCCGGCACGTGGGATCGCGATCGCCTGTACCAGCTGCTCGCGAACCTGATCGGCAACGCCGTTCAACACGGCGCCGCGCAGTCGCCGATCGACCTGCGCGCCGAGGGCGGGCGCGACGAAGTGGTGATCGCGGTTGGGAGCCGCGGCGCGCCGATCCCCCCCGCGATGCTGCCGGTGATCTTCAATGCGTTCCGGAAGAATCGCCCGCCACAGCCTGGCGGCACTCCGACGGCGGGGCTCGGGTTGGGGCTGTTCATCGCCCAACAGATCGCGCGCGCGCATCGCGGCTCGATCGCCGTCACCTCGTCGGAGAGCGCAGGAACCGTCTTCCGGGTGCGGCTGCCGCGGAGTTGAGGTCTCGCTTGAGCGACGCGACCGAGAAGGCGAAAGAGCTGACGCTGCTCGACGGTGGCATCGAGGCCTTTCCGCGGATGGTGCTGGCCATCGAGCAGGCTCGCGAGACCGTGCAGTTGGAGATGTATCTCTTCCGCCTCGACGCGACAGGCCGGTGCTTCGTCGCCGCGTTGTCGGCAGCGGCGGGCCGCGGTGTCCAGGTTCGCGTCTCGCTCGACGGATGGGGCTCGTCGCAGGACGCGCGAGAGATCGAGGAACGACTGGCCGCTGCCGGCTGCGAGGTCACCATTCACGCATGGCGCTGGTGGTTCCTGCGCCGGGCGCTGGCGCGCAATCATCG
>DATDMW010000187.1:0-8625 GCA_036518595.1 Burkholderiales bacterium | reverse complement strand
GACGATCTCCACGTCGGGCGTCCACAGGCGCGTCCAGCGCGCTTTCTTGTCGTCGACCGCCAGGGTCTGCGGAGAGACCGCCTGCGGCTCGCCGAAGGCGACGCCGTCGAGGCACTTCGCGTTGACGGTGCCGTAGCGGCGTCCGTCTTCTTCCAGCACTGCTGCCACGAGGACACCACAGCTGCGACAAAGCAGCATGCGCGCAGTCCCCGATCCCTGCCGGTAATCGGCGAGCCCGCCGGAAGCGACGATGCGCAGCCGGCCCGCGGGATCCGAGACGTAGGCCGCCCCATGCTTGGTGCAGAAAGAGCAGTCGCACGCGCGCGGGCGGAATTCCTCGGTCCGCATCGAGGTCGTGAGCTCGACGCGCACCTTGCCGCAGTGGCAGCCGCCTTCGAGGACGCGCGCCATCGGACTAGAACGGCAGGCCGACGTAATTGTCGGCCATTGCCTTCGCCGCCGCCTTCGAGCTGGCGATGTAATCGAGCTCGGCGAGCTGCATCTTCCAGCCGAACGGCCCGGTCTCGGGAAACTTGTGCAACAGGCCGGTCATCCACCACGAGAAGCGCTCCGCTTGCCACACGCGCCGCAGCGCCTTCGCCGAGTAGGCGTCGAGCGCGGCGCTCGATCCGGTGCGGTAGTGCTCGACGAGCGCCTCCGACAGGTAATGCACGTCGCTCGCCGCGAGGTTCAGGCCCTTGGCGCCGGTCGGCGGCACGATGTGCGCCGCGTCGCCCGCGAGGAACAGGCGCCCGAAGCGCATCGGCTCGGCGACGAAGCTGCGCAGCGCCGTGAACGTCGTCTCGATCGCGGGGCCGGTTACGATCTCCGCGGCCGTCTTCGGATCGAGGCGGCTCTTCAGCTCGCTCCAGAAGCGCTCGTCGGTCCAGTCTTCGACCTTCTCGTCGCCGGCGCACTGGATGTAGAGGCGGCTGCGGGTGGTCGAGCGCATGGTGCACAACGCGAAGCCGCGCTCGTGGTGGACGTAGACCAGCTCGTGCGACACCGGCGGCGTATCGGACAGGATGCCGAGCCAGGCGAACGGGTACACGCGCTCGAAGGTGGCGATCGCCCGCTGCGGGACGCTCGGCCGGCACACGCCGTGGTAGCCGTCGCAGCCGGCGATGAAGTCGCACTCGAGCTCGCGGGCGACGCCGTCCTTGCGCCAGCGCACCCGCGGGCGCGTGCCGTCGAAGTCGTGCACGCTCACGTCCTCGGCCTCGTACACGCTCTTCGCGCCGCAGGCCTCGCGCGCCTCGATCAGGTCGCGCGTCATCTCGGTCTGGCCGTAGATGGTGACCTTGCGGCCGGTGAGCCCGTACAGATCGATGCGGTGGCGCACGCCGGCGAAGCACAGGTCCAGCCCTTCGTGCACGAGACCGTGCCGGTGCAGCCGCTCCGAGGCCTTCACCTGGTCCATCATGTCGACCGTGCCCTGCTCGAGCAGGCCCGCGCGCAGACGCCCGATGACGTACTCCTTGCTCTTGCGCTCCAGGATGACCGCGTCGATGCCGGCGTGATGCAGCAGCTGACCCAGGAAGAGTCCCGCGGGGCCCGAGCCGATGATGGCGACTTGTGTGCGCACGCGAGCTCGCTCAGGCCGCGCCCAGGATGCGGCGGACCTTGCCCCAGATCTCGGCGCGCGGGACGTCGAAGCGCCTGCGGGCCTCGTCGGAGAACCACTTGACGATGCCGTCCTCGAAGCTCCGCCTGGCCCTCACGCACGAGAGCCATTCGGCGACGTACGGACGCGCCGCCCACAGGCCCTCCATCCCGAGCAGCTCGGCGCGGTGCAGGTACGGGGTCGCCGCCGCGTCGGCGAGCGAATAGTCGTCGCCCGCGAGCCAGCGCGACGCCTTGAGCGCCTCTTCCATCTCGCCGACGAAGCGCTCGTGCTGGCGCACCGCCTGCGCGACGTGCGGCGCGTCGAGTCCGAGCTCAATCGAGAGGCGCTGGCGCTCGCGGTAGGCCGGGTCCGGGATCCGCGCCAGGTGCGCCGCCAGGTCCTTCGGGTCCTTCTTCAGCATGGTCTCGCGGAACGCGACGGCGAACGTGAGCGCCGAGCACGCGGCGTGAAGGTAATCGTCGATCTTCTTCATCCACAGCCGCGCCTGCGCGCGCCGGAACGGGTCCGCGGGCATGAGCGGCGGCGAGGGAAACGCCTCGTCCAGGTATTCGATGATGACGGTCGACTCGACGACGACCCGACCGTCGTGCACCAGCGTCGGAACGACGGCGTTGCGATTGAGCTTGAGGTAGTTCGGGGCGTGCTGCTCGCCCTTGCGCAGGTCGAGCAGCCGACCTTCCCACGACAGGTCCTTCTCGGCGAGCACCAGGCGCGCCTTGCTCGCGCACACCGAGGTGTCGCCGTGGTACAGGAACAGCATTACGGCCTCAGCAGCCCGCCTCGCGGGTGCGGCGCTCGATGTCGCGGCGCTGGTCGTTCAGCCGCTCCATGGTGGCCGCGCTGCCGCCGGTGCGCTGCGCCGAGACGTTGCGCTGCATCTCGGTGTTCAGCTGCGAGCAGGTCGCCTTCTTCACGGCCGCGTCGTTCTCCGCCGCCAGGCGCTGGCGCCGCGCCTCGGCCGCGGCGGGGTCCTCACCCGTCGGCGGCGCCGCGGGCTGGGCCGGCTGCTGCGGGCTTCCGGAGAGGCCCATGGCCTTCACCATGGCGGCGGCCTGCGCGTCGCGCTCCTTCTGCGCGACGCAATCCGCCTCGATCGCCGCGCGGATCTGCGAGGACGAGCCGCGCCGCGCATAGACCTGCTGCACGAGGCTGCGATCGTCCGCGCTTCCCGCCTGGGACAGGGCGGCGTCGGCGGTGGTGCCGCCTTCGCGCGCCCAGATGATCTTGAGCGCGCGCTCGCCGCGCTGGCGGCACTCGGCGTCGCTCGTGCCGCCGCCTGCCCCGGTAGTCGCGCTTCCCACCGCGCGGCCCTGCTGCCCGGCGTCGCACGGGCGATCCTGGTACACCTTGCCGCAGCGGTACATCGTCTGCGCCCCGACCTGCCCGGACAGCGCCGCGGCGATCACGGCGATCACGGCGGCCGAGCGCATGTGCGCCTGCTTCATGGTTGCTCTCCCCTGATTTGTCGTCCTGCCGGATCAGTGTAATACACGACGCGATCCCCGGCGGACGATTCGGCGGGGCGCCCGCTATAGCCTGAGCACGCGCTCGGCATTGCCGTGAAAAATTTTCTCCATCACGGCGTCGGAATAGCCGAGCTCGGCCCATTCCTTGAGGATGCGCGCATACGGCAGGCTCGGATAGTCGCTCCCAAACATGATCTTGTCCTGCAGGCGCGCGCGCATGTCGACCTTGAGCGATTGCGGGAAATATTTCGGCGCCCAGCCCGACATCTCCCAGTAGACGTTGCCCTTGTGCAGCGCGACCGCGGTCGCCTCGTCGACCCAGGGCCACCCCGGGTGCGCCATGACGATGGTCATGTCCGGGAAGTCGGCGGCGAGGTCGTCGATCGCCGAGGGATGCGCGTGGCGGATGCGCGCTCCCATCCCGCCGGGCAGCCCCGCGCCCATGCCGGTCGTGCCGATGTCGATCATGACCGCTGCCTTGAGCTCGCTGATCGTCTCGAACAGCGGGTACCAGCGCCGGTCGTTCACGGCGAAGTGCTGCATGATCGGGTGGAAGTGGAAGCCGACCAGCCCGAGCTCGCGCACCGCTTTCTTCGCCTGCGCGATCGCGACCTCGCCCTTCGCCGGCTCGAGCGCGCCCCACGCCTGGATGATGCGCTTCGGGTGGCGCTTCCACATCGCGTGCACGTACTCGTTCGTGACGGGTTGCGTGCCGATCGTCGTCTCGAGGTCGAGCGCGACGAGCACCGCCTCGACGCCCGCGTCGGTGAAGTCCTTGAGGACCTCGTCCTCGGTCTTCGCGACCCAGGCGCGGCTCCAGTATTTCGCGAGCGCCTCGACGTAAGGCCCCTGGCACGCGATCCATTCGCGGGTGCCGGGATAGCAGTGCAGGTCGATGATGCGCATGGTCAGGAGGCCTTGCGCCGCCGCAGCGTCTGCAGCGCGAGACGGCCGGCGCCCACGACCACGCGCCAGGCGCGTTCGCCCAGCTCGCGCGCCGGGCCTTGCGGCCGCGGGGCCGCGGCCCGCGGCGCGGGCTTCGGCTCCGACGCCATTTTCCTCGACACGGTCTCGACCAGCGCCTTCTTCGAGACCTTGCCGAAGGTCGAGAGCGGGAAATCGTCCATGATCTCGAGGCGCTCGGGCAGCTTGAACTTCGCGATCTCCTTCTGCGACAGGTACGCGATGAGCTCGGGCAGCGAGAGCGCGGCGCCCGCGCGCAGGATCGCGCAGGCACACATGCGCTCGCCCAGGTCGGGATCGGGCACCGGGATGCACGCGACGTTCTGCACCGCGGGGTGCGACAGGATCAGGTTCTCGATCTCCTCGGCGCTGATCTTCTCGCCGCCGCGGTTGATGAGATCCTTCTTCCGGCCCTCGACGACGTAGTTGCCCGAGGGGTGCTGGCGCATGAGGTCGCCCGAGCGGTAGAAGCCGTCCGGCGTGAACGCACGCTTGTTGTGCTCCTCGGCGCCGTAGTAGCCGCGCAGCGTGTACGGCCCGCGCGCGCACAGCTCGCCCACGTCGCCGGGCTTCACCACGTTGTCGTCGTCGTCGAGCAGCATGATCTCGTCGTCGGGCGAGATCGGGCGGCCGCAAGTCTCCATGACCACGTCCTCGGGATCGCCGCGCCGCACGAACAGCAGCATCCCCTCCGACATGCCGAAGTTCTCCTGCACGAACACGCCGGGGATCAGCTGCCGCGTGCGTGTGCGCACCTCGGGCTGCATGCGCTGGCCGCCGCTCTGGATGATCCGGACCGACGACAGGTCGTATTCGCCGGCGTCCGGATGGTTGATGAGCCGGATCAGCAGCGCGGGCACGACCTTGACGTGCGTGACGCGGTGCTTCTGGATCGCCTCGAACATCGCCTCGGGCTTCGTGCTCGCGCACAGCACGACCTTGCCGCCGGCGAGCATCGTGCCCTGGATGCCGGGGCAGGCGAGCGGCAGGTTGTGCGCGATCGGCAGCGCGATCAGCATCACCGTGTCGGCGGTCACCTCGCACACCTCGGCCGCGATGCGCGAGTTGTAGGCGTAGTCGTTGTGCGTGCGCGGGATCAGCTTGGGCACGCCGGTGGTGCCGCCCGAGAGCTGGAAGATGCACGGGTCCACCGGGTCGATGGCGATCTTCTCGAGGACGCCGCGAGGCGCCTTGGGCGCGTCGTCCATCAGCTGCGCGAGCGAATGCTCCCAGTAGCGCGCCTTCCCGAGCACGATCGGGAAGCGCAGGCAGCGGCTCTCCTCCTGCACGCGCCGGATCATCGGCCCGAACTCGAAGCTGCCCTGCTTCTCCGGGTACACGCACGCGGCCGCCTGCGCGATGCGCACGAACTGGCCGATCTCCGCGTAGCGGTGCGTCGCGAGCGCGGCGATCGGGATGCAGCCGATCTTCTGCAGCGCGAAATAGAGGATCACGAACTCGCCGACGTTCGGCAGCGCGAGCACGACGCGGTCGAGCGGCCGCAGGCCCAGGTGCAGCAGGTTGAGCGCGAGCCGGTCGCTCAGGCGGTCGACGTCGGTGTAGGTGTAGCTGCGCTCGCCTTCGACGATGCAGATGCGGTCCGCGTAGCGGCGGAAGACCTCGGCGAACTCCTGCGCGAGCGTGCGGTCGCGCCAGTAGCCCTTCTCGCGATAGCGCCGCGCGAACTCGGGCGGGAACGGGACGACGCCGGCGAGCACGGCGCGCCTAGGTCGAGCTGGTAAAGCCGCCGTCGATCACGATCACCTCCCCCGTGACGAAGCGGTTGCCGAGGACCAGGCTCATCATCGTCTCGGCCACGTCGTCAGCGGTGACCACGCGCTTGAGCGGCGTCGCCTTGGCGCGCTTGCCCATCAGCTCGTCGTACTTGTCGCCGAGCATGCGCATCATCCAGTCGCCTTCCATCCAGCCGGGGGCGACGGCGTTGACCCGGATCGCCGGGCCGAGATTCCACGCGAGCGTCTTGGTGAGGTTGACCACCGCAGCCTTGCTCGCCGCGTACGGCAGCGGCTGCGGCCCGGGCCGCAGGCCGACGATGCTCGCGGTGTTGATCACGCACGGGTGCTCGCCCTTCTTCAGCAGCGGCAGCATCGCGCGCGTCACCTGGAACAGGCCGCGCACGTTCACGGCGAAGACCCGGTCCCATTCCTCGAGCGAGAGCGTCTCGAGGTCCCTCGGCTTCCACTTCGCGGTCGTGCCGGCGTTGTTCACCAGAACGTCGAGGCGGCCGAAGGTCGCGTCGATCTTGGCGGCCATCGCCCGCACCGCGTTCTCGTCGCTGACGTCGCACCTCACGAGGAGCGCGCGCGCGCCGGCCTTCTCCACCTCCGCGGCGGCGTCGCGCGCGGCGGCCTCGCTCGAGCTGTAGTTCACGGCGACGTCGAACCCGGCGCGCGCGAGCGCGAGCACCGCGCTGCGCCCGATGCCGGTCGCACCGCCCGTGACCAGGGCTGCTTTCCTCGGGGCAGTCATCGCAGAAATCCGAACATGTTCAGTTTCAATCGTTTCCCGGAGCGTGTCAAGGCGGCCTATGCCGGCCACCTCGGTTCCTTCATTTGCCTGCTGCAGCATGAAGCGAGAAGCCGTGTGCCCGCCGCCGCCATGATCGCGCTCCGAATCCTGAAATGGGCGGGGATCACCATCCTCGCGCTGTGGCTGCTGCTGGTCGGCTTCATCACGTTCTTCAGCTTCGATTTCATGCGCGGACCGATCGAGCGCATGGTCAAGAAATCGACCGGCCGCGAGCTCTCGATCCAGGGCGACCTGAGGCTCAAGTGGGCATGGCCCGTGCCCCACGTCGTCGCCGAGAAGCTCACCTTCGGCAATCCCCCGTGGGCGCGCGAGCGCAACATGCTCGAGCTCGACCGCGCCGAGGCGACCTTCGACGTGACCGAGATGATCAAGCGCGTGTGGGTCATCGTCGAGGCGCGCGTCGACAACCCGGTGATCCACCTGCAGCAGGCGGCGGACGGGCGCAAGAACTGGCTGCTCGACACGCAGCAGAAGAACGAGAAGTCGCGCGTCGAGGTCGGCCGGCTCGTCGTGAACAAGGGCAAGATCACCTATCTCGACGAGGGACACGACACCGACATCAGCGCCGACGTGCAGACGTCCGCCGCGGGCACCGGGGTCACGTTCCAGGCCAAGGGTCGCTTCAACGGTCTGCCGCTCGCGGCGAGCGGCAGCGGCGGCTCGATCATCGCGCTGCGCGAGGAAACGCATCCGTATCCGCTCGACGTCGAAGCCACCATCGGCCGCACGCGGGCGCGCGCGAAGGGCATGGTGACGAGCCTGACCCGGCTCACCGCGGTGGACGCCGAGGTGGCGCTGCAGGGCCGCAGCCTCGCGGAGCTCTACGACGTCATCGGCATCGCGCTCCCCGACACCCCCGCGTACTCGACCTCCGGCCACGTCGCGCACAAGGACGAGGTGTGGCGCTACGAAAAATTCTCGGGGAAGATCGGCTCCAGCGACGTCGCCGGCACGGTGCAGGTCGACCTCGGCCGCGAGCGCCCGTATCTCAGCGGCGAGGTTGCGTCGAAGCTGCTCAGCATCGCCGACCTGGGCCCCATGCTCGGCGGCGGGGAGCCGAAGAACAAGGCGCCCGCGGCCGGGCGCGCGCGCGTGCTGCCCGACACGCCGTTCGACACCGAGCGCTGGGACACGGTCGACGCCGACGTGGCGTTCCGCGCCGGGACGCTGAAATACGTGAACGAGCTGCCGCTGCAGGACGTCGACGCGCGCGTGAAGATGGACGGCGCCGTGCTCACCATCGACCCGCTCAAGTTCGCCGCCGCGGGCGGCAAGGTCGACGCGTCGATACGCCTCGACGCGCGCGAGGAGCCGCTCGCCGCGAAGCTCACGGCACGCGCGCAGGGCGTCAAGGTCGAGCAGCTGCTGCGGACCACCAAACTCGAGAAGGCGGGCATCGGCCGCTTCGACGCGGCCGTGGACCTGGCGGGCTCGGGCAACTCGATCGCGCGGATCCTGGGCGCGTCGAACGGCAAGGTGGGCCTCGTCGTGCCCGCCGGCGAGGTCAGCGCCGAGATCATGGCGATGGTCGCGATCGACCTGTGGCGCATCGCCAAGTTCAAGCTCGGCGGCGACGAGCCCGTCAAGATCCGCTGCGGCGTGGCGGACTTCGAGGTGAAGAACGGCGTGGCGACCGCGAACGCGCTCGTCTTCGACACCGAGCCGGTCAACGTCCAGGGCGAAGGCACGGTCGACCTGCGGCGCGAGCAGCTCGACATCACGCTCTACCCGGAGCCCAAGCAGAGGAGCCTCGCGTCGCTGCGCACGCCGCTCTATGTGAGCGGCCCGTTCGCGAAGCCCAAAGCCGGCCCGGACAAGGGACGCCTCGCCGCCAAGGGCCTCGGCGCGGTGGTGCTCGGCGCGGTGGCGCCGCTGCTCGCCGTGCTGCCGCTGGTCGACACGGGACCCGGCGCGGACAGCAATTGCGTCAAGCTGGTGCAGCAGGCGAAGGCGCTGCCGAAGGAGCCGTCGCAGGCTCAGGCGAATCAGCGGCCGGGCGGCACGCCTCGGAGCTAGTCC
>DATDMW010000186.1:0-3762 GCA_036518595.1 Burkholderiales bacterium | reverse complement strand
AGAAGACCGCGGACTGGATCCGCCTGAAGGCCGCGGTCCAGGCGCGCGACGCGCGCCGCGCGGTGGAGTGGGCGCGCGCGCGGCTGGGGGCCGCGCCGTCGTCGCGCTGACGCGGCGCGCTACTTGACCAGCCCGGCCTTGCTCGCGATCGCCTCGACGCGACGGTGCTCGACGCGGATCTGCTCGACCAGGGCGTCTGGCGGCACGTAGTCGAGAATCATCCCGAGCGGCTTGAGCTTGGCCGCGATCGGAGGCGACTTGATCGCGCGCTCGAGCGCGGGGACCAGGACGCTCGTCACCTCGGGCGGCACGCCGGCGGGCGCGAAGAACGCGACCCAGACGTCGAACAGCGGCTCCTTGTAGCCGAGCTCGGCCATGGTCGGGATGCCGGGGAAGTCCGGGTACTTGCTCGAGATGACCATGCCGCGGAAGGCGCCGCTGCGCAAGTGGCCCGTCATCGTGCCCAGCGCGAGCGCGATGCCCTCGACGTGGCCGCCGAGCAGAGCCGTCACGCCGGGCGAGGCGCCGGTGAAGGGCACGAGCGTCAGGTCGGCGCCCGTGAGCGAGGTGATGGTGCGGACGCAGAACTCGCCCACCGACCCCGAGCCGGCGGTGCCGATGCGCACCGCGCCGGGATGCTGCTTCGAGTACGCGACCAGCTCGGCGAGCGTCTTGTAGGGCGCGTCGCCGCGCACCGCGATGACCGTCGGCGATCGCATCGCCAGGCCGAGCGGGGTGAGGTCGCGCAGCGGGTCGTAGGTGACGTTCTTCGGGTCGAGGATCGAGCGGTAGATCACCGCCGCGTTGTTCGTGAGGGTGATGGTGTGGCCGTCGGGCTTCGCCTTGACGACGCTCTCGGTGCCGACCGAGCCGCCACCGCCGGGGCGGTTGACCGGGACGACCGGCACCTTCAGCTCGCGCGCGAGCTCCTCGGCGATGCCGCGCCCCGACGTGTCGGTCGCGTCGCCGGGCGCGAGCGGGATCACGAGATTGATGGGACCCTTGGGGTAGTCGTCGGCGCCGGCCGGCGCCGCGGGCAGCGCCGCGAGCGCGACGATGCACGCGCGCGCGAGGCGAAGCAGGGCTGCGTTCATCGCTTGCGTTCCTCTCTCGTTCGTCCTCCGGAGGCGTGAGCGTAACATTTCGGGAGCGGGATGGCCCGCGGCCGTTGACGCCGTCGCGGCCGCACCCGTAGACTTTGCCGGGAATTGGCAGCGGGACACGGAGCCTGACGACGATGAGCCGAGAGAACGCCGACGCCCCCGAGCGCGCGCCGACGGTCATCCTCTTCGCCGAGACGCGCGGCTTCACCCGCATGTCGGAGATGCTCGACCCTGCGGTCGCGCTCGCGCGCGTCTCGGAGTTCTTCGGGCTGGTCTCCGCCGCGGTCGAGCAGCACGAGGGCGTCGTGCTGCACCTCCTCAACGACACCGTGATGGCCACCTTCACCGGCGCCGACGACGCGCCGCACGCCGTCGACGCGGCGCGCCGCATCCAGAGCGAGTTCGCCCTGCTCGCGGAGCGCTGGCAGAGCGAGTTCGGCCTCAAGGCCGCCGTCGCGATGGGCCTGCACTCGGGCGATGCGGTTCTCGGCTACACGGACGGCGCGCTCGCCGACCGTTTGCTCGTCCTCGGCGACTGCGTGAGCGTGGCCGAGCGCCTGCTGCACCGGGCGCGCTCGGGCGAGTTCGTGTTCTCCGAAGGCGTGATGGAGGTCTTGCGGGCGAGCGGCTATGACCTCGAGGCCGCGCCGCTGCCGCCGCTCGAGATGGCGCGGCGCGAGCCGATCCACCTGTTCGGCGTGCTGCTCGACACCCGGCTCGATTTCACCTGAGCGCCGCGTGCGCATCGCCGTCGTCGGCGCCGGCCCCGCCGGCCTGCTGTTCGCGCTCCTCGCCCGGCGTCGGTTTCCCGCCTGCAGCGTCGACGTCGTCGAGCAGAACCCGGTCGGCGCGACCTACGGCTTCGGCGTGGTGTTCTCGGCGGGCGCGCTCGCTTTCCTCGAGCGCGACGCGCCCGACGTCCTCGCCGCGCTGTCCGCGGCGATGGAGACCTGGCCCGTCCAGCGCATCGTCCATCGCGGCGAGCGCGTCGACATCGACGGCAACGGCTTCGCCGCCATCGCGCGCCTGCGGCTGCTCGAGATCCTCGGTCGCCTCTGCGCCGACGCGGGCGTCGCGGTGCGGTGGGACACGACCCTCGCGTCGCTGGACGAGCTGGGCGCGGCCGATCTCGTGGTCGGCGCGGACGGCTTCAATTCGCTGGTGCGGCGCTCGCTCGCCGATCGGTTCGGGACCGAGGTGCGGCAGCTCACGAACCGCTTCGTCTGGTACGGCACGGCGCAGCCCTTCGACTGCCTGACGCTCACGTTCCGCGCGAGCGCCGACGGCGCGTTCGTCGCGCATCACTACCGCTACGCGCCGGGCATGAGCACCTTCATCGTCGAGTGCGGCGACGCGACCTGGAGGCGCGCGGGGCTCGCGGCGATGTCCGACGCGCAGAGCCGCGCGTACTGCGAGCGCGTATTCGCCGACGATCTCGGCGGGCGTCCGCTCGTGTCCAATAAATCCGTATGGCGGCAGTTTCCGCTCCTGTCCGCCCGGCGCTGGTGGACGGAGTCGGGGGTGGGACACGCCGTCCTGATCGGAGACGCGCTGCGCACGGTGCATTTCTCCATCGGCTCGGGTACGCGCCTGGCATTCGAGGACGCGATCGCGCTCGACCGCGCCTTCGGCGAAGCGGGGCTGGACGTGCCGGCGGCGCTCGCGGCGTTCGAGCGCGAGCGCCGCCCCGTTGTCGAGAAGATGCTCGCGGCCGCCAGTGCGAGCTCGCATTGGTACGAGGGACTGGCGGGGAAAATGTCGCTCGATCCGCTGTCGCTCGCCTACGACTACATGACCCGAAGCGGGCGCATGACCGGGGCGAGACTGCGCGAAACCGCGCCCAAGTTCATGAAAAAGTTCGACGATGCGCAGCGGGGCTGGTCTTCGTGACGAAGTCGCGACCGGACGACGCTCCCAAACGGAGTAACCGGCGGATGGAACCGCGCGTCGCGCCGTGGTCGAAGCTCCTTTGAAGAAGAAAATACGGAGCGACGACCGTGGCACTTTCTACAAAAGTCTTACAAGACTTGCGTAACCGAATCGCCACACTGACGCGTTGGCTGGACCGGCACTGCCCCGAATGCGAGACCGAGCAGGCGCACGTCAACGACGGCACACGCGAGCAGATGTACTGGAATTACGGCTACCTGGCCGCGCTGCGCGACGTGCTGCGCAAGCTGGGCGGCAAGCCCGGCAAACCGGGAGTAACTTAAGCCCTGAGCATGATCGCTTCGCGCGCCGCAGGCCGCTGTACGCTGCGCGTGAGCCATCGATCCACCTTCGGGACCTGGACGAGGTCGAGCTTCATCTCGTAGATCGCGTAGAGCGCGCTCGCGACGATGAAGTCGGACAGGTCCCAGCGGACGCCTCCAAAGTACGGCGTCGCCGCGAGCTGGACCTCCAGGACGCCGAGCTTTTCGAGCAGCCGCCGCTGGCAGTTGTCGGCGATCGCGGCGTTGCGCTCACGCTCGGGCAGGCGCACGCGATGCTCGTGCAGCGTGTTCATCGGCGGCTCGATCTGGGTGGCGGTGAAGAACGCCCATTGCAGCATCCGGCCTTCGCCGTGGACGGTGCTCGGCCACAGGCGCGCCGCATTCCTGCGGGCGAGGTACAGGATGATCGCCGCCGGTTCCCACAGCACGAAGCCGTCGTCCTCGAT
>DATDMW010000185.1:0-2019 GCA_036518595.1 Burkholderiales bacterium | reverse complement strand
ACTGCGTGATCGTCTCGCGCCGCCCGGGCGACTCGGCGAGCACGAGCGTGCGGCCGGAAAACCCCGCGAGGAAGTCCTTGAGCCTGTGCAGCGGATCGGCCGCGCGGCGCTCGACCGCGAGATCGGGCAGCGGCTCGGCGCGCACGTCGGGCGTCTCGGCGCGGGCAAAGCGCTTCGCCTCGGCGAAGAAATTCTCGGCGGAGAGGAACAGATCGGACGGCGGCAGCACCGGCCGCGTGCGGTCGCCTTTGAGCACCTGGTAGCGCGACTGCGTGTCGCGCCCGAAGCGCGTGAACGCCTCGTGCAGATCGGGCGGCAGCCACAGCCTCGTGCCCTCGGGCAGGTAGTCGAACAGCGTCGCGCTCTGGTCGAAGAACAGCGGCAGGAAATACTCGATCCCCGCCGGCGCGATGCCGTTCGACACGTCCTTGTAGATCGACGACTTCGACGGATCGCCCTCGAACGTTTCACGAAAATGCGCGCGAAATCGGGTGCGCCCGGCGTCGTCCATCGGGAACTCGCGCGCGGGCAGGAGGCGGATCTCGGGCACCTGGTAGACCGTGCGCTGCGTGTCCGGGTCGAAGGTGCGGATCGACTCGATCTCGTCGTCGGCGAGATCGATGCGGAAGGGCAGCGCCGAGCCCATCGGGAAGAGGTCGATCAGGCCGCCGCGCACGCAGTACTCGCCGGGCGCGACCACCTGCGTCACGTGCGTGTAGCCCGCGGTCACGAGCTGCGAGCGCAGCGGCTGCACCGCGAGCCGGTCGCCCTTCTTCACGAAGAAGCTGTACGCGGCGAGGTACGCCGGCGGCCCCATGCGGTAGAGCGCGGTCGTGGCGGGGACGATCGCGACGTCGAACTCGCCGCGCGTGATGCGGTACAGCGTCGCGAGGCGCTCCGACACGAGGTCGTGGTGCGGCGAGAAGCTGTCGTAGGGCAGCGTCTCCCAGTCGGGGAGCAGCGCCACCTGCAGCTCGGGGGCGAACCAGGGGATCTCGTCGCGCAGGCGCTGGGCTTCGCCGGCGTCGGCGGTGAACACGACCAGCGGACGCGAAGCCGCCGCCAGCCGCGCGAGCGCCAGCGCGTCGGCGGAGCCGGCGAGCTTCGGAGCGACCGCGGGGCGGTGCCCGGACAAAGATGCGGTGGCGATGTCGGTCATGCAGAAACGGCAAAACCCGCGTAAGACCTCGCCGCGCATTTCGCGCGGCGAGCCCCGACGCGGGACACGGATATAATTATAAACCGTGGCGGCACGAACCTTCGGATTGATCCCCGCGGCCGGCTCGGGTTCCCGGCTCGGATCCGCCGCCCCCAAGCAGTACCTCTCCCTCGCCGGCCGGCCCATGCTCCACCACGCGATCGCCGGCCTGCTCGCCGACAAGCGCGTCGAGATGGTGTTCGTGGTGCTCGCGCCCGACGACGCGGCGTTCCGCACGCTCGACTGGAGCGCCTTCGGCGAGCGCGTCGCGCCGCTGTGGTGCGGCGGCGCCTCGCGCCGCGACACCGTGCTGAACGGCCTCATCGCCGCGGCGTCGGCGGTCGAGCCGAACGACTGGATGCTGGTGCACGACGCGGCGCGCCCGTGCCTCGGCAAGGTCGAGCTCGCGCGCCTGATCGATAGCGCGTCGCGCGACGAGGTCGGCGGCATCCTCGCCGTGCCGGTCGCCGACACGCTCAAGCGCGCCGACGCGGAGAAGCGCATCGCCGCGACCGAGCCGCGCGACGGCCTGTGGCAGGCGCAGACGCCGCAGATGTTCCGGCACGGGCTGCTGCTGCGCGCGCTGCGCGGCGCGCCGCTCGTCACCGACGAGGCGGCGGCGGTCGAGGGCCTCGGGTACCGGCCGCTGCTCGTCGAAGGCAGCGCGCGCAACGTCAAGGTGACCTTTCCCTCCGATCTCGCGCTCGCGGAGCGCTTTCTCGAGGAGAACCTCCGATGAGCTTCCGCATCGGCCAGGGCTTCGACAGCCACGCGCTCGCCGCGGGGCGCAGGCTCGTCATCGGCGGCGTCGAGATCCCGCA
>DATDMW010000184.1:0-3525 GCA_036518595.1 Burkholderiales bacterium | reverse complement strand
ACATCACCGAGCGCAAGAAGCTCGAAACGACGCAGAACCTGCAGTCCTACCTCAGCGCGGCGCGCGTACTATCGCCAGGAAGTCGGCGGCGTCGGTGCCTTGGGCACGCATCGCCTCGCCCGTGCCGGCGTCGCACCAGATCGTCCAGCGCGCCCACGAAAGCCGCGGATACGCGGCGAGCGCGTACACCAGATCGGTCTGCGCATCGAGCGGCGCGCCCGGCGGCGACGACAGCGTAAGCCGGGATCCGACGCGTTCGACCTCGGCCGGGATGTGTTCGCTGAGCGCGCCGAGGATGCAATCGAGCTCGCGCCCGTCTTCCGTGGAGAACTCGAGCAGCAGCCGCCATGTCGCGCTCGCTCCGCCCGCCTCCAGGTGAGCGCACCACGCTGCGGGCCGAACGTCACGCTCCGGGGCGGTCTGCCAGTATGCCGTGAACGCCGACGCCGCGGCGTCCGGATCGCCGCGAGCGCTGCGGAAATACGACCAGGCGCGCACTGCCGCGACGTGAGCCTGTTCGCGATCGCCGCCGTCGACGAGCGCAAGCGCGAGGGCGAGGCACAGCGCGGCGACGGACCCTTCGTCGGCGTCCGGGAGCTCGTCGCAGCGGCCGAGCGCGCGCCGCAGGGTGCCGACCCGGGAGGCGCCGTCTTTCACCTCGGCGTGAGCGCCGGCGAGCTCGAACGCGACGTCGATCGCGGTCTCGGCATCCGGGCGGAGCGCGCCCGAGCGCAGGATGGATAGATGGGCCTCCTGCAGCAGGCTGCGCGCCTGGCGCGCGTCGCCGGCGCGCCGCAGCAGACGTCCCGCCTGGAGCGAAAGCCGGGCAAGCATGTCGGCCGGCGCTTCGCGGTGCTTGCGGACCGCGGCGAGCCGATCGGATGCGATGCGCGCCGCGGCGGGCACGTCCCGCCTCGCAAGGACCTCCACGAACTCGCTGCCGACGCGGATCGTCTCCTCGTGCAGCTGGCCGTAGACGCGGGCGTAGATCGGGGGCACCCGGCCGAGATAGTGCTCGGCGCGATCGAACTCGCCGGCGCTCGCGTGCAGCCGGGCGAGCGCCTCGCAGATAATGCCCGGATTGGCGGTGTCGTCCCGGCCCTCGAACGCCTCCAGCGCCTCGAGATAGCGTCCGCGGGCCGCGGCGAGCTCGCCACGCGCCCGCAGCGACTCGGCCATCCGATACGCGGCCTCGCCCTTCAGCGCTTGCGCCCCGGCGATGCGCGCCGAGCGCGCCACCACGTCGGCCCACACGGCCTCTGCGTCCTGCGCCCGTCCCTGCATCTCGAGCGCCACGGCCCGATTGCTGCGCGCCGTGAGCGTGTCGACGTGATCCGGGCCACGGCGGCGCGCGAGGACGGCCTCGGCGTGCTCGTGCATGTTCACCGCCTCGGCCAGCGCTCCGCAGCCCCGGAAGGCGAGCCCCAGCCGGTTCATGCAGTACGCCGTGTCGACGTGATCGGGCCCGCGCTCGCGGACGTAGATGTCGCGCGCGCGCGTGAGGACCGGGACGGCGTCGCCGTGCAGGCCGCGGTCGTTGAGGATCTCGCCGAGCACGGAAAGGGCCCTCGCCGTGCGTGCGCTGTCTCTGCCCTCGGCGTGCTCGCTCGCCTCCAGCGCTTCGCGCACGGTGCGGTCGGCGCTGTCGGCGTCGCCGCGCCAGTGCAGGACTTGCGCGAGGTTGATGCGCGTGTTGATGGCGTAGGCATCGTACCGACCCGGGCCTTCCTCGAAGCGGCCGAGCGCGAGGCGCAGCGTCTCCTCGGCCTCGCGCAGCCGGCCCTGCGAATGCAGCACGGTCGCGAGCGCGTTCAGCGAATCCGCGGCATCGCGGTGGAACGGGCCGAGCGCCTCGGTGCGCGCCGCGACCAGGCGGCGCGCGTAGGATTCGGCGGCGGCCAGGTCGCCGAGCTCCTGCGTCACCTCGCACAGGTGGGCGCACGCGTCGCCGATGGCCTTGAGCGGGCGCTCGGGCATCCGGTCCAGGATCGCGAGGCCCTGCTCGAAGCTGCTCCGTGCCTCCCGCAGGAGGCCGCGAGCGTGCTGGTTTTCGCCCAGCGTCTGACAGTTGTTCGCGATGTCGATCGGCCTGGTGCGGCCGTGCGTCAGCTGCAGCTGCAGCGCCCGCTCCAGGTATCCTGCGGCCTTGGCATCGCCCAGCTGGCTCAGCGCCGCGCCGAGGTTGTGCAGCGTGACGGCCACGTCGGGCTCGTCTTCAGGGTGACGGGCCTCGAAATACTCGTGCGCCATGCGGAACAGCGCGGCGGCGTCGCGCGGGCGCCCCTTCTCCTTCAGCACGACCCCGAGCTCGTTGCGCGCCGTCGCGAGCCACCGCGAATCGGGCAGCCGGCGCTCGAACGCGGCGAGCGCCGAGCGGAAATGCGTCTCGGCGCCGGGCTCGCCGGCGCCGTGCGCCCGGCGGGCCGTCTCGAATTCCTCGTAGGCGAGCTCGAGCTCGCGGTCCGCGTCTGTCTGCCTTGGGCGGGCGCGCGGCTGCCCAGGCTGATCGGACCGCGACGGATGCTCGCGCCACGCGAGATACCCCGCGCAGGCCTGGCGCAGCCACTCGGTGTCCTCGGCGAGCTCGTCGAGGAGATCGAGCCGCGTTTCCGCGCCGTCGGGTGCGAACGGCCCGAGCCATGGCCGCGCGCCGAAATCCTCGATGAGCGCATTGACGAGCCCGACCAGCCGTCCCACGGAATTGCCGGGCTGCAGGTACCGGCGCGCTTCGCCGTCGAGGAGGTCGAGCGCGATCGCTTCGCCGTGCGTGGTGAGCGCCCATCCCGGGGCGCGGGCCTCGAGCGCCGCGTGGAGCGCCCCGAGCGCGCGGTGGCGCTCCTCGGGGAAGCGCGCATCGAGGCAGGCGAGAGCCATGAGGTCCGGGTCGTCGGCGAGCGGCCCGCCGGCGCGGGCGAACTCGACCGCGAGCGCGATGATGTCGGCGTCGTCGCGATAGCCGTAGCTGCGCTCGACGTAGGCGCGCTCGAGTGCGCGCAGCGCCTGCTCGGCGGATTGCGCCGATGCGCCGCCGTCTCCGGTCGGGGTCGTGGACATGACTTGCGGGCTAGCGACGCCTGGCGACGTCCGGCCTCGTCGCTTTCACTCCGGAGATGCAGCACGCGCTCTTCGCGGGCGCGGGCGCATCGTCCTTGAGCCAGCAGCGCCCCTGCGCCTCCGGCGCGGCCGGTCGGGTCCACGTCCACGCGCGGCACTGTCGCTCGCCCGCGCACGTCGCCGCGCACTGCGCGGCACCGCGCGCCTCGAAGCTGCGGTAATCCGAGCCGCGGCGGTTCATCGCCTTCGTCTTCGCAAGTTCCACGTGGTCGATGTCGACACCAGCCTGGTGTGAAGGCGATGCTGCCTCTGCAGCCGATGCCTCAATTGTAGGGATCGACGCCGACCGGCCCGTAGATGTAGATGTCCAGCCCGTACGCCGACACGTTCGAATCGGACTCTCCGTCGCCCGCAAGCAGGTTTGCCGACCGGTGACAGCGCCACACCCCGAACTTCACGGAGACGCGGTGC
>DATDMW010000183.1:0-9104 GCA_036518595.1 Burkholderiales bacterium | reverse complement strand
AGCGGAGCCGGGGCGCGCGGCGCCCGCATCCGGAACCCGTCGGCGAACTCGAGCGCGAGCGGCACGCGCTCGAGCGCAAGCGCCGGGTCCACTCCCACCCGGCGCATCGCGGCGAGCGTGTCGCGGTAGGCGCCGACCAGGACGTGCTGACCGTTGTCGAGCTCGACGCCCTCGAGCGCGACGCGGCGCGCGCGCCCGCCGAGCGTGCGCGCCGCCTCGAGCACCGTGACCGGGATGCCGCGCGCCGCGAGCTCGGCGGCGGCGGCGAGGCCGGCCCAGCCGCCGCCGACCACGGCCACCCTGGCGGCGGCCGTCACGCCGTGATCCAGGTGCGCCAGGCGATCCAGAGCTTGCGGATCGGCGTGAGCGCCACGCGCTCGCGCAGGACGCGGTAGCCGTCGCGCGCGATCTCGTCGAGCAGCGCGCGGTAGATCGCGGCCATCACCAGGCCCGGGCGCTGCGCGCGCCGGTCGCCCGCGGGGAGCAGCGCCAGCGCCTCGTCGTAGCAGCCGCGCGCGCGCGCCGACTGGAAGTCCATGAGACGCCGGAAGCCCTCGGTCTCGCGCGCGCCCAGGACGTCCGCCGCGGTGACGCCGAAGCGCTGCATCTCGTCCATCGGCAGGTAGATGCGGTTCTTGCGCGCGTCCTCGCCGACGTCGCGGATGATGTTCGTGAGCTGGAACGCGAGCCCGAGGCGCTCGGCGTATTCGTAGGTCCGCGGGTCGCTCGCGCCGAAGATGCCGGCGGCCAGCGTGCCGACGACGCCGGCGACGCGGTGGCAATAGACGCGCAGCGCGGCGTAGTCGAGGTAGCGCGTCTGCGCGAGATCCATCTCCATGCCGTCCAGGATCTCGGACAGGCCGGCCTCGGTGACGCCGAAGTCGCGCACCGCGGCCGCGAGGGCCTGCGACACCGGGTGCTGCGGCGTGCCGTGGAAGAGCCGCGCGACCTCGTCGCGCCACCACGCGAGGCGCGCGCGCGCGATCGCGGCGTCGCTCGGCTCGTCGACCGCGTCGTCGACCTCGCGGCAGAACGCGTAGAGGGCGGTGATGGCGCGGCGCCGATCCGGCGGCAGGAACAGGAACGAGTAGTAGAAGCTCGATCCGCTCTTCGCCGCCTTCTCCTGGCAGTACTCGTCGGGGGTCATCGCATCGAGCGTTTACATCAAAAGCGCGCGCGAGAGCATCAGCGGCCAGTCCCAGGCGCGCAGCACGGGCCGATGCCGGAACACGTCGCCGCTCACGCGCTCGATCTTCTGCAGGATGCGCAGGCCCCCCTGGACCACCGTGCGGATCTCGAGGCCGATCCTTCCCGGGAGCGCGAGCGCGAGCGGCGCGCCGCGCTGGAGCATGGCACGGGCGCGCTCGACCTGGAACTGCATGAGCGCAGCCCAACTGCCGCCCGCGTCGCGTGCGGCGATCTGGCCCTCGCTCACGCCGAAGCGCGCCATCTCGTCCTGCGGCAGATAGACGCGGTCCTTCGCCCAGTCGAGTTCGACGTCCTGCCAGAAGTTGACGAGCTGCAGCGCCGAGCAGATCGAGTCCGACCACAGCACGTGCTTCTCGCTCGCTTGCCCGTAGAGGCGCAGCATCAGCCGGCCGATCGGATCGGCGGAGCGGCGACAGTAGTCGACGACCTCGTCGAAGCTCGCATAGCGCTTCTTCGTCACGTCCTGCGCGAAGGCGTCGAGCAGGTCATGGAACGGCTCGATGGGGAGATGATGCGCGGCGATGACTTCGCGGAGCTCCTCGAACAGCGGCTCGCCCGGCGCGCGTCCCGCGGCGATGCGCCGCAGCTCCCCCCGATAGCCCTCGAGGCGCTCGAGCCGCTCCGCGGCCGGGAGATCGCCCTCGTCGGCGAAGTCGTCGGCGCTGCGCGCGAAGCGGTAGATGACCGCGACCGGCCGGCGCAAAGGCCTCGGCAGCAGCAGCGAAGCGACCGGGAAGTTTTCGTAATGCCCGACGGACATTTCCATGTTTTTGCAGGGTTTTCCCCGCTTCAGGCTGACAGTATAGGGGCCTTACGGTAGAATCACAGCCCTCCCGGGCCGCGAGCGACCGCACGCCGATGCGAAGGTGGCGGAATTGGTAGACGCACTGGATTTAGGTTCCAGCGCCGCAAGGCATGGGGGTTCGAGTCCCTTCCTTCGCACCACGACGACCGGATGAACGCGGCATGCAGACCAGCATCGAAACCCTGAGCCCTCTCGAGCGGCGCCTGAACGTCGACGTCCCCGCAGAGCAGATCGACCGCGAGGTCGAGCAGCGCCTGAAGAAACTGTCGCGCACGGTGCGGCTCGCCGGCTTCCGGCCGGGCAAGGTGCCGCTCAAGATCGTCGCGCAGCATTACGGGCCGCAGGTGCGCTCGGAAGTGATCGGCGACGCGGTGCAGAACGCGTTCGCCGAGGCGGTGCGCAACCAGAACCTGCGCGTCGCCGGCTACCCGCGGATCGAGCGCAAGGAGGGCGGCGACGCGTCGCACGTCTCCTTCAGCGCCGTGTTCGAGATCTACCCCGAGGTGACGCTGGGCGACGTCGCGGGCGCCCGCATCGAGCGGCCCGCGCTCGCGGTGGGCGACGCCGAGGTCGACAAGACGATCGAGATCCTGCGCAAGCAGCGCTCGAGCTGGACGGGCGTCGAGCGCGCCGCGCGCAGCGGCGACCGCGTCACGGTCGACTTCACGGGCCGCATCGACGGCGCCGAGTTCGCCGGCGGCTCGGCCAAGGACTTCCCGGTCGTGCTGGGCGAGCGCCAGATGCTGCCCGAGTTCGAGACCGCGCTCTCGGGCGTGAACGCGGGAGAGACCAAGACGTTCCCGGTGACGTTCCCCGCGGATTACGCGGGCCGCGAGGTCGCGGGGAAGACCGCCGAGTTCGAGGTCGCGGTGAAGCGCGTCGAGGAGCGCAAGCTCCCGGCGGTGGATACGGAGTTCGCGAAGCTGCTGGGCGTCGCCGACGGCGACGTCGCGAAGATGCGCGCGGAGATCCGGGCGAACGTCGAGCGCGAGGTGAAGAAGCGCGTCGAGAACGACGTCAAGCAGAAGGTGATGCAGGCGCTGCTCGACACGACGAAGATCGACGTGCCCAAGTCGCTGATCGAGATGGAGGTGCAGCGCCTGGTTCAGCAGACGCGCGCCGAGCTCGAGAGCCGCGGCCTGAAATCGGACCGTCTGCCGATGGGCGTCGACGCGATCGAGCAGCAGGCGCGCCGGCGCGTCACGCTCGGGCTGATCCTCGGCGAGCTGGTGAAGGCGCACGGCCTCGCCGCCCGCCCCGAGCAGGTGCGCGCGCTGGTCGAGGAGCACGCGCAGAGCTATGAGCAGCCGGCCGAGGTGGTAAAATGGCTCTATTCCGAGCCGCAGCGGCTGGGCGAGTTCGAGGGCCTTGCGGTGGAGTCCAACGTGGTCGGCTGGGTGCTCGAGCACGCGAAAGTGGAGGACAAGGCGATCAGTTTCGACGAGTTGATGGGGGGTGCGGTTTGACGCCGGGCCGGCGCCATAGTGGTAGGATAGCTTTCGTTGGCTCGGAGACGAACGCATGAGCGGATTCAACTGGCAAGTCACTGATTCTTCTGGCTCCTCCCGTTACGAGGAGCCGCAGGGCCTCGGCTTGGTGCCGATGGTCATCGAGCAGAGCGGCCGCGGCGAGCGCGCCTACGACATCTACTCCCGCTTGCTGAAGGAACGGGTGGTTTTCCTGGTCGGCCCGGTCAACGAGGTCACCGCGAACCTGATCGTCGCGCAGTTGCTGTTCCTCGAGTCCGAGAACCCGGACAAGGACATCTTCTTCTACATCAACTCGCCGGGCGGCTCGGTATCGGCCGGCATGGCCATCTACGACACCATGCAGTTCGTGAAGCCGGACGTGTCGACGCTGTGCGTCGGCCAGGCGGCGAGCATGGGATCGCTGCTGCTCGCCGCGGGCGCCAAGGGCAAGCGCTTCGCGCTGCCCAACTCGCGCGTGATGATCCACCAGCCGATGGGCGGCTTCCAGGGCCAGGCCTCCGACATCGAGATTCACGCCAAGGAGATCCTGTACCTGCGCGGGCGGTTGAACGAGATCCTGGCCAAGCACACGGGCCAGACCGTCGAGCGCATCGCGCGCGACACCGACCGCGACAATTTCCTCTCGGCGGAGGATTCGGTGAAGTACGGCCTGGTCGACCGCGTGCTGAGCTCGCGCACCGAGGCGCCGGCGACGGCGAGCGTGTGAGGGAACCGGAATGACCGAAAAGACCGGCGGCGAGAAGCTTCTCTACTGCTCCTTCTGCGGCAAGAGCCAGCACGAGGTGCGGAAGCTGATCGCCGGTCCCTCGGTGTTCATCTGCGACGAGTGCATCGAGCTCTGCAACGACATCATCCGCGAGGAGAGCGCGACCGACAAGGGCGGCAAGCCCGCGAAGTCGGACCTGCCGACGCCGCGCGAGATCTGCAACATCCTCGACGAGTACGTGATCGGGCAGGAGACGGCGAAGAAGATCCTGTCGGTCGCCGTCTACAACCATTACAAGCGGCTCAAGCACCTGTCGAAGAACGACGAGGTCGAGCTCGCGAAGTCGAACATCCTGCTCGTCGGCCCCACGGGCTCGGGCAAGACGCTGCTCGCGCAGACGCTGGCGCGCCTGCTGAACGTGCCGTTCGTGATCGCCGACGCGACCACGCTCACGGAAGCGGGCTACGTCGGCGAGGACGTCGAGAACATCATCCAGAAGCTGCTGCAGAACTGCGACTACGACGTCGACAAGGCGAAGCGCGGCATCGTCTATATCGACGAGATCGACAAGATCTCGCGCAAGTCGGACAACCCGTCGATCACCCGCGACGTCTCGGGCGAGGGCGTGCAGCAGGCGCTGCTCAAGCTGATCGAGGGCACGATCGCCTCGGTGCCGCCGCAGGGCGGGCGCAAGCACCCGAACCAGGACTTCGTCCAGGTCGACACCACGAACATCCTGTTCATCTGCGGCGGGGCGTTCGACGGTCTCGAGAAGATCATCCGCAACCGCTCCGAGAAGAGCGGCATCGGCTTCGGCGCCGACGTGCGCAGCCTGAAGAACGCGAAGGACATCAGCGCTGTGCTGAAGACCGTGGAGCCCGAGGACCTGATCAAGTACGGCCTCATCCCCGAGTTCGTCGGGCGGCTGCCGGTCGTGGCGACGCTCGAGGAGCTCGACGAGCAGGCGCTGATCCAGATCCTCACCGAGCCGAAGAACGCCCTCATCAAGCAGTACCAGAAGCTGTTCGCGATGGAGGGCGTCGACCTCGAGGTCCGCAACCAGGCCCTGCAGGCGATCGCGAAGAAGGCGCTGGCGCGCAAGACCGGCGCCCGCGGACTGCGCTCGATCCTGGAGCAGGTGCTCCTCGACATCATGTTCGACCTGCCGACGATGGAAAACGTCAGCAAGGTCGTCGTCGACGAAGGCACGATCGAGGGCGGCGGCAAGCCGCTGCTGATCTACGCCGACCAACCCAAGGTGGCCGGCAGCGCGTGACCTGCCCGCCGCGCCCGCACCGTCCCGGGGGCGCCTGAAACACATTGAAACACGGGCGCCCGCCCCAAGTTGTATAGTGCCTGTACCACTCGCACGGGAGCATCATGGCCAACGAAATCCTTCCTGAGCTCAACCAGTACCCGCTATTGCCCCTGCGGGACGTGGTGGTATTCCCGCACATGGTGATCCCGCTGTTCGTCGGGCGGCCGAAGTCCATCAAGGCGATGGAGATCGCGATGGAGGCGGGCAAGTCGATCCTGCTGGTCGCGCAGAAGTCCGCGGCCAAGGACGAGCCGGCGGCCGAGGACATGTACAAGATCGGCTGCGTCTCGAACATCCTGCAGATGCTGAAGCTGCCCGACGGCACGGTGAAGGTGCTGGTCGAGGGCGGCCAGCGTGCACGCATCCAGTCGATCGACGACGCGCGCAGCCACTACGTCGCCGACGCGATCCCCGTGCCGCCCGACGCGGGCGACAACACCGAGGTCGAGGCGATGCGCCGGGCGCTGATCGCGCAGTTCGACCAGTACGTGAAGCTGAACAAGAAGATCCCGCCCGAGATCCTCACGTCTCTGGCGGGCATCGAGGAGCCGGGCCGCCTGGCGGACACGATCGCCGCGCACCTGCCGCTCAAGCTCGAGCAGACGCAGCAGGTCCTCGAGATGTTCGAGGTCAAGCAGCGGCTGGAGCACCTGCTCTCGCAGCTCGAGACCGAGATCGACATCCTCCAGGTCGAGAAGCGCATCCGCGGGCGCGTCAAGCGCCAGATGGAGAAGAGCCAGCGCGAGTACTACCTCAACGAGCAGGTGAAGGCGATCCAGAAGGAGCTCGGCGAAGGCGAGGACGGCGCCGACCTCGAGGAGATGGAGAAGCGCATCAAGTCGGCTCGCATGCCCAAGGACGCGCGCAAGAAGGCCGAGGCCGAGCTGAAGAAGCTGCGCCTGATGTCGCCGATGTCGGCGGAGGCGACGGTGGTGCGCAACTACATCGAGACCATCGTCGGGCTGCCGTGGAAGAAGCGCAGCAAGATCTCGCGCGACATCGCCACGGCCGAGAAGATCCTCGACGCCGATCACTACGGGCTCGAGAAGGTGAAGGAGCGCATCGTCGAGTATCTCGCGGTGCAGAGCCGCGTCGACAAGGTGAAGGCCCCGATCCTGTGCCTGGTGGGCGCCCCCGGGGTCGGCAAGACGTCGCTCGGGCAGTCGATCGCGAAAGCGACGAACCGCAAGTTCGTTCGCATGTCGCTGGGCGGCGTGCGCGACGAAGCCGAGATCCGCGGGCACCGGCGCACCTACATCGGCTCGATGCCCGGCAAGATCCTGCAGAACATGTCGAAGGTCGGCGTGAAGAACCCGCTGTTCCTGCTCGACGAGGTGGACAAGCTCGGAATGGATTTCCGCGGCGATCCGTCGTCGGCGCTGCTCGAAGTGCTCGATCCCGAGCAGAACCATACGTTCACCGATCACTACGTCGAGGTCGAGTACGACCTCTCGGAGGTCATGTTCGTCGCGACGGCGAATACGCTGAACATCCCGCCGCCGCTGCTCGACCGGATGGAAGTCATCCGGATCTCGGGCTACACCGAGGACGAGAAAGTCAACATCGCGGTTCGCTACCTGCTGCCGAAGCAGCTGAAGAACAACGGCCTGAAGAAGGACGAGATCTCGGTCTCCGACGCGGCGATCCGCGACCTGATCCGCTACTACACGCGCGAGGCCGGCGTGCGCGGTCTCGAGCGCGAGGTGTCCAAGATCTGCCGCAAGGTCGTGAAGACCCTGGTCACGGCGTCGAAGCCGCACAAGATCCTGGTCACGCCCAAGAACCTCGACAAGTTCGTCGGGGTGCGGCGCTACACCTACGGCATCGCCGAGAAGCAGAGCCAGGTCGGCCAGGTCACGGGCCTCGCCTGGACCGAGGTCGGCGGCGAGCTGCTGACGATCGAGGCGGTGACCATGCCCGGCAAGGGCAAGACCATCACGACCGGCAAGCTCGGCGAGGTGATGCAGGAGTCGATCCAGGCCGCGCTCACGGTGGTGCGCAACCGCTCGTCCAAGCTCGGCGTGACCGAGGACTTCTACCAGAAGAACGACATCCACATCCACCTGCCCGAGGGCGCCACGCCCAAGGACGGGCCGAGCGCGGGCATCGGCATCTGCACCGCGATGGTGTCGATGCTGACGGGCATCCCGGTGCGGGCCGACGTCGCCATGACCGGCGAGATCACGCTGCGCGGCGAGGTGCTGGTGATCGGCGGCCTGAAGGAGAAGCTCCTGGCGGCGCACCGCGGCGGCATCAAGACGGTGCTGATCCCCGAGGAGAACGTGAAGGACCTCGTCGAGATCCCGGACAACATCAAGAACAAGCTCGAGATCGTCCCCGTGAAATGGGTCGACCAGGTGCTCGAGCTCGCGCTCGAGCGCAAGCCCGAGCCGCGCAAGGCCGACGAGAAGGTCGGGCCCCTCCCGCCGGTCTCCGACGACAAGGGCTCTTCGACCGTTGTCACTCATTAGCGACACCCGGGGCGCGCGGAGCAGACGAACCGCGCGCGCGGCGCCGAGTCGCGTCCTTGCCTGATGCCGCGCCTTGACACGGCCGTTTCGCGAGCGCTATAAATTGACGAAGTGATAGCGCCGCAGCTCGCGTGCCGCGAAGCGCCGTCACACGTTCGGAAGCAAATAAGCGGAAGGAATTGCAAGCCAGGCGGCCGCTCGGGGGCCGCTGCAGGGACGGCTTTTTCGCGATTCGTGCCTTACATCCGGAGGGGATGCATGAACAAGACCGAAATCATCGACCACATCTCCAAGTCCGCCGACATCTCCAAGGCCGCCGCGGGTCGCGCGCTCGAAGCGACGGTCGGGGCGATCAAGACCGCGATGAAGCGCGGCGGCATGGTGACGCTCGTGGGCTTCGGCACCTTCTATGTCGGCAAGCGCGCCGCGCGCGCGGGCCGCGACCCCCGCACCGGGGACGCCATCCGGATCAAGGCTGCGCGCGTGCCCAAGTTCCGCGCTGGCAAGGCGTTGAAAGATGCAGTAAACTAGTCGGCCTTCCGAGGTGGGCCCGCTTGTTGGTGCACTCGTTGGCGCGCTGTTGGTGAAGGGTGCTTAGCTCAGCTGGTAGAGCGTCGCCCTTACAAGGCGAATGTCGGCGGTTCGATCACGTCAGCACCCACCAGGTCGAGAGGAGTGGTAGTTCAGCTGGTTAGAATACCGGCCTGTCACGCCGGGGGTCGCGGGTTCGAGTCCCGTCCACTCCGCCAGATTCACGATCACCGGGGCGCTTCGAGCGCCCCGATTGCTTTGGGGCCCGCGTACTCATGTTCGACTTCGTCGCCAAGCACAAGCGCCTGCTGCAGATCATCCTGGGGCTGATGATCGTTCCCCCGTTCGCGTTCTGGGGCATTCAATGGACGCAGCGCGAGGTGGTCGGCCCGGACACGGTGGCGAAGGTCGGCGGGCAGCGGATCACCGACCAGGAATTCACCGAGGCGCTGCGTCAGCAGGAGGACCGGATGCGCCAGCTCCTCGGGCGCAACTACAACCCCGCGCTCATGGAGTCCCCCGCGATGCGCTCGGAGCTGCTCGACGGCATGATCTCGCAGCGCCTGCTCACCGA
>DATDMW010000182.1:0-17232 GCA_036518595.1 Burkholderiales bacterium | reverse complement strand
GCGCGTCCAGGCCGATGCGATCGCGCTGGCGCAGCATCGCGACGACCAGGCCGAGACGCTGCTCCTGCAGCTCGCGCGCGGCACCGGCGTGCGTGGGATGGCGGGCATGCCGGGCGAGCGCCTGCTCGAGGGATCCTCCATCAGGATCCTGCGCCCGCTGCTCGACGTCTCGCGCGCCGAGATCGAGGCGTGCGCCCGCGAGCGCGGTCTCGCGTGGGTCGAGGACGAGAGCAATGACGATACCGCGCGCCGCCGCAATTTCGTGCGGCACGAGGTGCTGCCGCGGGTGGAGCGGCAGTTCCCGGCCGCGCGCGCGGCGATCGCGCGCGCGGCGCGCCATCTGCGCGAGGCCGGCGATCTCGCCGACGCGCTCGCGCGCGAGGACCTCGAGCGTATCGGCGGGATGCCGCTCGACGCGGTGGCGCTGCTGACGCTGGGGGAGGCGCGCGCCAAGAACCTGCTGCGCCATTGCTGCGAGCGCGACGGGATCGGTGCGCCCGGCGCGAGGCGTCTCGGCGAGCTGCTGCGGCAGCTCTCCGCCGCGCGGCAGGATTCGGCCGTCAGCGTGCGCGTCTCGGGATGGTGCTTCCGCCGCTACCGCGGACGCGTGTACTTCGAGCCCGAGCGCGCGCCGTCCGAGGTGTGCGAGGCCTGGAACGGCGAGAGCGCGCTGCCGCTGCTCGCGCTCGGCGGCGTGCTCCGCTTCAAGCCCGAGGAGGGGAAGGGACTGAGCGTCGACAAGCTTCGAAGCGCTGCCGTGACCGTGCGGGCCCGGCGCGGGGGAGAGCGGCTGCGGCCCGATTGCCGGCGGCCGCGCCGCACGCTGAAGAACCTGCTGCAGGAGCGCAGAGTGCCGCCGTGGCGGCGCGAGCGGCTGCCGCTCCTCTACTGCGGCGAGGATCTCGTATCGGTTCCAGGCGTGGGCGACGAGTGCGCCTACCACGCCGACGCCGGCGAGCCCGGCGTGATCGTCAGCTGGGAGCCGTTCGACTAGCGAGCGCCTTGCCGCCGCGGGCGTCGTTCGCGGCGAGCGCCTCGCGCGCGAGGCGCGGGAACAGCACGCGCACGAGCGTGCCCCTGCCTCGCGCGGGCGCGCCGAGCTCGACCCGAGCGCCGTGGCGCTCCGCGATCTCCGCGACGATCGACAGCCCCAGGCCGCAGCCTTCGCCGCCCGTGGCGGGCATCCGGTAGAAGCGCTCGAAGACCTTTTCGCGCTCGCTCTCCGGGATCCCGGGCCCGTTGTCCTCGACCTCGACGGTCGCCTCGGCGCCGCTCTCGCGGGTGCGCACGGTCACGGCGCCTCCGGGCTGGGTGTAGGCAAGCGCGTTGTCGAGGAGGTTGCCGACCAGCTCGCGCACCAGCAGCGGCTGGCCGAGCGTCCACGCATCCTCCAGCTCGAACCCGAGGTCGATATTCTTGTCGACCGCGCGCTGCACCCATTCGCGCACGTCGCGGCCGACCTGCTCGTGCAGGTCGAGCGGCTGTCCCGCGCCGGCGTGCGCCTCCTGCGGCTCGGCGCGCGCCAGCGTGAGCAGCTGGTTGATCAGGTGGCTGGTGCGTTCGGTCTCGCCCGCGATCATGTCGAGCAGCGCCCTCAGCTCGACGGTGGACGGCTGACGGCGCGCGAGCTCGGCGTGCGTCTTGAGACCCGCGAGCGGCGTGCGCAGCTGGTGCGCGGCGTTGGCGATGAAGCGCTGCTGCGACTCGATCGCAGCGGAAAGCCGCGAGAGCAGGCGGTTCAGCGCGACGACGAGGGGCTTCACCTCGAGCGGCTGGCCTTCCTCGTGCACCGCGCGCAGGTCGCGCGGCGAGCGTGCCGCGATCTCATCGCTCAGGCGGTCGAGCGGGGTGAGACCGCGGCCGATCCCGAACCAGAACAGGGCCACCGCGGCGATCGCAATCATGACCTGGGGCAGCGTCGACGCGATAAGCAGCTCCAGCACCAGCTTGTCGCGCTTCACAAAAGTCTCGGCCACTTGCACGAGCACGATGCCGGTCTCGGCGCGCACACCGAGCGCGGCGACGCGCACGCGCTCGGTGTCGAGCTTCGCGTCGTAGAAGATGTTGCGGTCGGGCCCGACCCGCTCGGGCGGAGCGGGAAGCTGCGGACTGCCCGCGATCAGCTCGCCTCCCGGGCCGCGCACCTGCAGGAAGACGCGGTCCTGGGCGTCGTAGCGCAGGGCCTCGAGGGCGACGTTCGGGAGGTCCAGCTCCAGGCGGCCGCCGGCGCGGCGCACGTGGCTCGCAATCGCGAGCGCGGGATCGAGCAGTGCGCTGTCGTAAGCGTCGTTCGCCGCGTTCAGGGCGATGCGGTACGAGGCGAACGTTCCGGCTCCGACCAGCAGGAGCAGCGGACCGAACAGCCAATAGGTCAGCCGCTGCCTGAGGCTGCGGGAGCGCGGCACTGTCAGCGCATGCCCGGCCTGTCCGCGGTGTCCGGCACCGGGGTGCCGGCCTCGGCGGTATCCGGGTCCTCCACCATATAGCCGAACCCGCGCACGGTGCGGATGCGGATGCCCGCGTGCTGCAGCTTGGAACGCAGCCGCGAGATGTACACCTCGACGGCGTTGTGCGTGAGCGAGTCGTCCCAGCTGCACATCGCCTGCAGCATGTGCTCCTTGCTCACGACCTGGCCGATGCGCATCAGCAGGTATTCGAGCACCGCCCACTCGCGCGGCGTCAGGTCGAGCGGCTCCGCTCCGATGCTCGCGCGCCGCGCGACGGTATCGACCGTCAGGCCGCCGAAGCGCAGCTTCGGGCTGCGCACGGCCTGGCTGCGGCGGATGAGCGCGCGCACGCGCGCTTCCAGCTCGGGCAGCGAGAAAGGCTTGGTCACGTAGTCGTCCGCGCCGAGGTCGAGCCCGCGGACGCGGTCGCCTTCGGAGTCGTGCGCGGTCAGGATGAGGATGCTCCCGGCGCGGTGGTTGCGCCGCAGCTGCCGCAGGACCTCGAAGCCGTCGATCCCCGGCAGGCTGATGTCGAGGACGATGAGGTCGTAGTGCTCCTCGGCGCACGCACGCAGCGCGAGCTCGCCGGTCGCGGCGTGATCGACCGCATAGCCCGATTGCTTCAGCGTGCGCGTGAGGCCGTCGGCCAGCGCCTTGTCGTCTTCTACGATGAGAACTCGCATACCGTTCCGGGGTGAGGCGTCCCGAGGCAGCATAGCACGCGGTACGGGCTCGTCCTTCCCGGCGGTTTGCATACGATCACGATTTGGAAAAGAAAAAAGCGTGGGGACGATTCGCCCCCACGCCACAGAGGAGGAAAGAGACTACGTGATCGACTCTACGCGGGCCTGCTTTCAGAATCCTGAGCGAATCCTGACAGATAGCTGAATCATCCCATTGGCTCGCTTCAGCGGCTCGCCGCGATTTTGCAGAAAACCGGCGCCACGGCGTCAAAAGCTTGTTAAAATATAAAGTTAGCAAATTCGGGAACATCGCGAGAAATCGCAGGAAATCGACTTGGAGAGCCGCATGGCCATTGAAAGAACCCTGTCCATCGTCAAACCCGACGCCGTGGCCAAGAACGTGATAGGACAGATCTACTCCCGTTTCGAGAAGGCCGGGCTCCGGGTCGTCGCCGCCCGGATGATGCACCTCTCCGAGCGGGAGGCCGAGGGCTTCTATGCCGTCCATCGGGAGCGGCCCTTCTTTCGCGACCTGGTGCAGTTCATGATTTCCGGCCCGATCATGGTGCAGGTGCTCGAGGGCGAGAACGCGGTCGCCCGCAACCGCGAGCTGATGGGCGCGACCGACCCGCGCAAGGCCGACAAAGGCACCATACGCGCCGACTTCGCCGAGAGCATCGACGCGAACGCGGTTCACGGGTCCGACAGCGCCGAGAACGCGCGCATCGAGATCGCCTATTTCTTCCCCGCGTGCGAGGTGTTCCCGCGCCGCGTCGCCAACGCGCGCAAGCCCGAGCCGGAGCGCGCCACGTCGTGAGCGTCAATCTTCTCGATCTGGACGGCGCGGCGCTCGAGCGCTTCGTCGCCGGGCTGGGCGAGAAACCGTTCCGCGCGCGGCAACTCAAGCGCTGGCTGCACCGGGCCGGCGAACCGGACTTCGCGCGCATGAGCGACCTTGCGAAGGGTTTCCGCGAGAAGCTCGCGCGCGAGGCGGTGGTCCGCGCGCCGCGCATCGTGAGCGACACCACGGCCGAGGACGGCACGCGCAAATGGCTGCTCGACATCGGCGCCGACAACGCGATCGAAACCGTCTTCATTCCCGAGGCCGCTCGCGGCACGCTGTGCGTGTCCACGCAGGCGGGGTGCACGCTCGCGTGCGGCTTCTGCTCGACCGGCCGCCAGGGGTTCAACCGCAACCTCGGCGTCGGTGAGATCGTCGGCCAGCTGTGGCTCGCGAGCCGCAGCGTGGACGGCGCCGCGGGCGTCGCGGGCGAGCGCAGGATCACCAACGTCGTGATGATGGGCATGGGCGAGCCGCTGCTGAACTTCGAGCCGACCGTCGCCGCGCTCGGACTGATGCTCGACGATGACGCCTACGGGCTGTCGCGGCGGCGGGTCACGGTGTCGACCTCGGGCATCGTGCCGATGATCGACCGGCTGCGCGACGAATGCCCGGTGGCGCTCGCGGTGTCGCTGCACGCGCCGAACGACGTGCTGCGCGACCGGCTGATGCCCATCAATCGCAAGTACCCGCTGGCCGAGCTGCTCGACGCCTGCAACCGCTATCTCGAGCGCGCGCCGCGTGACTTCATCACCTTCGAGTACGTCATGCTGCGCGGGGTGAACGACGGTGACGAGCACGCGCGCGAGCTGGTCGGGATCGCCCGGCGGGTCCCCTGCAAGATCAACCTGATCCCGTTCAATCCCTTTCCCGACTCCGGCTTCGAGCGCTCGCCGCGCGAGACCATCCGGCGCTTCCAGGACACGCTGAACGCCGCCGGCGTGGTGACGACGACGCGCAAGACGCGCGGCGACGAGATCGACGCCGCCTGCGGCCAGCTCGCCGGGCAGATCCAAGACCGCACCCGGAAGACGGTCCGCCTGGCGAGGCTCGCCTCGTGAGCGTCGCGCGGTCGCTGGCGCTCGCGCTCCTGGTCGCCGGGCCGCTTTCCGGCTGTGCGGGCTCGGGCTCCGGCTCGGGCGACGACACCGGTCCGGTCATCGGCGACGTGGCCCCGCCGCGCGAGCGCGCGCGCGCACACACCGAGCTCGCCGCGGCTTATCTCCAGCGCGGCAACCTCGGCGTGGCGCTGGAGGAATCGCGCCGCGCGCTGCGCGCCGACTCCGGCTATGCGCCGGCGTACAACGTCCTCGGCCTCGTGCAGATGGACCTGCGCGAGAATTCCGAGGCCGAGCGTGCGTTCGAGCGCGCGCTGCGCATCGATCCGAACGACGCGGACACCAATCACAACTACGGCTGGTTCCTGTGCAGGACCGGCCGCGAGGACGAGTCGGTGCGCTATTTCATGAACGCGGTGCGCAATCCGCTCTACGCCCGGCCGCAGAAGACGTATGCCGTCGCGGCAGGGTGCGTGCAGAAGAAGAATCCGAAGGACGCGCTCGACTTCTACGACCGCGCGCTGCGTCTCGATCCGACGTATCCGCCGGCGCTGATCGGCCTGGCGCAGCTCAGGTACCGCCGCGGCGAGCTGCGCGACGCGCGCGCCCTGGTCCAGCGCTTCAACAAGGCGGTCGACCCGACCGCCGAGTCGCTGTGGCTCGCGTTGCGCATCGAGCGCAAGCTCGGCGACCGGGTCGCCGAAGGCTCGTACGCGACCCAGCTTCGGCGCCGCTTCGCCGGATCGGCGGAATACCAGGAACTGCAGAAGGGGAGATACGAATGAACGACGCGGTTACCGCGGACGTGGCGACCGGGCGCCTGCTCGCGCGCCTGCGCGCCGAGCGCAAGCTCACCGTCGCGGACGTCGCGCAGCGCCTCAAGTACGCGGTGCGCCAGATCGAAGCGCTCGAGGCCGAGGAATTCTCGCGGCTGCCGGGAACGACCTTCGTGCGCGGCATGGTGCGCGGCTACGCGAAGCTGCTCGAGATCGACGCCGAGCCGCTGCTGAAGTCGCTCGAGGCCCGGCAGATCCCGGGCGCGGCCACGGTCGACCTGCGCGCGAAGCGCGTTCCTTTCCCCGACGGCACGCGCCGCCGGCGCGGCACCCGCCTGTACGCGGTCATGTCGGCGCTCGTGCTGGTCGCCGTCGGCGGCGTGCTGTACGAATGGCATTCGGGCGGGTTGCCGCTGCCCAAGCGCTCGGCCCCGGCCGAGCTCGCGGACGCCGATGCGGCGCAGGTCCCGGCTGCCCCGGAGGCTGCGCCGGCTCCCGTCACGCGCGTGCAGGCGGAGAAGCCCGCGGCGGCCCCGACCCGCGAGATCCCGAAGGCCGCGACCAGTCTCGCCCAGAACGGCGCCCAGCCCGCCAGGCCGGCGGGGACGGCGGCATCGGCGGCGCCGACTCCGAAGATCGCGAGCGCGGCAGCGCCCGCGCCGAGCACCGCGAACGCCCCCCCGACGCCGGCGAAGACCGCGGGGAGCGCCGCGCCGGCGCCGGTCGCGAAGGACGTGAAGAGCATCCCCGGGCAGGGCCGCATCGTCATGGAGTTCGACGACGACGCATGGGTCGAGATCAACGACGGTGACGGCAAGCTGCTCATGGCGCAGCTCAACCACGCCGGCAGCCGGCGCGTAGTATCCGGGCATCCGCCGTTCTCGGTGGTGATCGGCAACGCCGCGTCCGTGCACGTCGTCTACAACGATCGGCCGCTCGACCTGGTGCCCTACGTCAAGGTCGAGGTCGCACGCTTCACGCTCCCGTAACGCCCATGTCGCAAAGTCCCGGGTCCGCACGGCGAAAAACGCGCCAGGTGCGCATCGGTCGCGTCGCCATCGGCGGCGGCGAGCCGATCGTCGTGCAGTCGATGACCAACACGGACACGGCGGACGCGCAGGCGACCGTCCGGCAGGTGCTCGATCTCGCGCGCGCCGGCTCGGAGCTGGTGCGCGTCACCGTCAACACCGCCGAAGCGGCGGCGGCGGTCGCCGGCATCCGCGAGCGGCTGGACGCGGCCGGATGCGACGTCCCGCTCGTCGGCGACTTCCATTTCAACGGCCACAAGCTCCTCCAGGAGCATCCCGATTGCGCGCGCGCTCTCGACAAGTACCGCATCAATCCCGGCAACGTCGGCCGCGGCTCGAAGCGCGATGAGCAGTTCGCGACCCTGATCGAAATTGCGTGCCGCGAGGCGAAGCCCGTGCGCATCGGCGTCAACTGGGGCAGCCTCGATCAGGAGCTGCTGGCGCGCCTCATGGACGAGAACGCGAAGCGCGCGCAGCCGCTCGAGGCCGATCTCGTGATGCGCGAGGCGCTCGTCGCCTCGGCGTTGGAATCCGCCGCCCGCGCCGAGGCGCTCGGGCTGCCCGGCGACCGCATCGTGCTCTCGTGCAAGGTGAGCGGCGTGCAGGACCTGATCGCGGTCTACCGCGAGCTCGCCTCGCGCTGTGACTACCCGCTGCACCTCGGCCTCACCGAGGCCGGGATGGGCACCAAGGGCGTGGTCGCGTCGAGCGCGGCGCTCGCGGTGCTGCTGCAGGAAGGCATCGGCGACACGATCCGCATCTCGCTCACGCCCGAGCCCGGCGGCGACCGCACGCGCGAGGTCGTGGTCGCGCAGGAGCTGCTGCAGACCATGGGGCTGCGCTCGTTCGCGCCGATGGTGATCGCGTGTCCGGGCTGCGGCCGGACCACCAGCACGACCTTCCAGGAGCTCGCCGACCGCATCCAGCGCTTCCTGCGCGAGAAGATGCCCGAGTGGCGCGCTCGCTATCCCGGGGTCGCGGACATGCACGTCGCGGTCATGGGCTGCGTCGTCAACGGCCCCGGGGAGAGCAAGCAGGCGAACATCGGCATCAGCCTGCCCGGCTCGGGCGAGCGGCCGGTCGCTCCGGTCTACGTCGACGGCCAGAAGACCGTGACGCTCAAGGGCGAGCGCATCGCCGAGGAATTCCAGGCCCTGGTCGAGCGCTACGTCGAGCAGACCTACGGCGGCGGGAGCCCGGGCCGCGACGCGCCGCCGGCGAAGACCATTCCGATCAAGACCGCGGTCTGACGGGAGCTCCGTGACGCAGCCGATCCAGGCAGTGCGCGGGATGAACGACATCCTGCCCGACGAGACCGAGCGCTGGGAGGCGCTCGAGGAGCTGCTGCGCGCCTGGCTGCGATCGTACGGGTATCGCAACATCCGCACCCCATTGCTCGAGAGCACGCAGCTCTTCCGCCGGGCGATCGGCGAGGCGACCGACATCGTCGAGAAGGAGATGTACAGCTTCGTCGACGAGCTGAACGGCGAGGCGCTCACCCTGCGTCCCGAGGCCACGGCGTCCACGGTACGCGCGGCGATCGAGCACAGCCTGCTCTACAACGGGCCGCAACGGCTCTATTACCTCGGGCCCATGTACCGCCACGAGCGTCCGCAGAAGGGGCGTTATCGCCAGTTCCACCAGGTCGGCGCGGAAGCACTGGGCTTTGCGGGCCCGGACGTCGACGCCGAGCTGCTGCTCATGTGCCGGAGGCTGTGGGACGATCTCGGTCTCGAAGGCGTCCGCCTCGAGCTGAACTCGCTCGGCTCGGCCGCGGAGCGGGCGGCGTACCGCGCGGGACTCGTCGCCTACCTGAAGAAGCGCGAAGGCGAGCTCGACGCCGACTCGCGGCGCCGCCTGGACAGCAATCCGCTGCGCGTCCTCGACAGCAAGAACCCGGCGATGCAGCCGATCATCGCCGAGGCTCCGCGGCTGATCGACACGCTGGGCGACGCGTCGCTCAAGCATTTCGACGGCGTCCAGGCGATACTCAAGGACGCGGGCCAGCCTTACGAGATCAATGCCCGCCTCGTGCGCGGCCTCGACTATTACAATCTGACCGTGTTCGAGTGGGTCAGCGACCGGTTGGGCGCGCAAGGGACGGTGTGCGCGGGCGGCCGCTACGACGGCCTGTTCGAGCAGCTGGGCGGCAAGCCGACGCCGGCGTGCGGATTCGCGATGGGCATCGAGCGCCTGCTCGCCGTGGCCGGCGAGGGCGCGAAAGGCGAAGCGCCCGACGTCTATCTCGTCAACCAGGGCGAAGACGCGGCGCGCTTCGCGTTCCGCGTCGCCGAGGCGCTGCGCGACGCCGGGTTCGGCGTGCTGCAGCACGCGGGGGGCGGCAGCTTCAAGTCGCAGATGAAGAAGGCGGACGCGAGCGGGGCCTGGGTGGCGGTCATCGTCGGCGACGACGAGGCGCGCGCCGGGGCGGCGGGCGTCAAGGCGCTGCGCGAGGAGCGCGAGCAGTCGCGCGTGCCGCTGGCCGGCGTCGCCGACGCCGTCGCGGCGCTCCTGCTCGACGGCGGCGAGGACAAGGAAACGAGGAAGAGCAACGGCAAATGAGCGCATACGATCTGGAAGAGCAGGAGCAGCTGGCCGAGCTGAAGGCGTGGTGGAAGACGCACGGCAACGCCGTGCTCACCGCGGCCATCGTCGTGCTGCTCGCGGTCGCGGCATGGAACGGGTGGACCTGGTACCAGCGCACGCAGGCGGCGCAGGCCGGCGGCCTTTACGACACGCTGCAGAAGGCGGCGCGCGCGAACGACCTGAAGGCGACGCGCGACTCGGCCGGCGCCATCCTCGAGAACTACCCGCGCACGACGTACGCGCCGCTCGCAGCGCTCACGTCGGCGAAGGTGCACTTCCAGGCCGGCGACCTGAAGACGGCGCGCGCCCAGCTCGCCTGGGTGGTCGATCACGCGCGCAATGCGCAGCTGCGCGACATCGCGCGGCTGCGCCTCGCCAGCGTGCTGCTCGACGACGGTGCGCCGGACGAGGCGCTCAAGGTCCTCGACGCGAAGCCCGATCCCGCCTTCGAAGCGCTGTTCGCGGCCGAGCGCGGCGACGTCCTCGTCCTCCAGAAGAAGCCCGCCGAAGCGCGTACGGCCTATCGCTCGGCTCTCGACAAGGCGAGCGACCGGGACGGCGCGCTGCGCGAGTCGCTGCGTCTCAAGCTCGATGCCCTCGGTGAGGGCTCTTAGCCGCGGGGCGGCGCTCGCCGCGTCGATCGCGCTCGCCGGCTGCTTCGGGTCTTCGGGCCCGAAGATGGCCGAGCTGCAGGACATCAAGACGACGCTTTCGGTGCGGCTCGCGTGGGAAGCGCGCGTCGGCGACGCCAAGGAAGCCGTCCTCGCGCCCGTCGTGGCCGGGGGTTACGTCTACGCCGCCGCGCACGACGGTACGGTCGTGAGCCTGGACGCGGCGCGCGGCCGCGAGCGCTGGCGCGCCGACGCCGGCGAGGCGCTGAGCGGCGGCGTCGGCACCGACGGCGTCATCGTCGCCGTCGGCTCGGAGGAGGGCCAGGTGGTCGCCCTCGACGCCGCGACGGGCAAGGCGCGCTGGCGCTCCCGCGTCTCGAGCGAGGTCCTGTCGCCTCCGGTGGTCACGGGCGATCTGGTGCTCGTGCGCAGCGGCGACAGCCGCCTGTTCGCTCTCGACGCGAAGGACGGCACGCGCCGGTGGCTCTACCAGCGGGCGACCGCGCCGCTGTCGGTGCGCGCGACCGAGGGCATGGCCGTCAGCAGAGGCATCGTGTATGCGGGTTTCTCGGGCGGGAAGCTCATGGCGCTTTCGCTCGCGAACGGCGCGCCGCGCTGGGAAGCGACAGTGGCGGTCCCCAAGGGGTCGACCGAGCTCGAGCGCGTGAGCGACGTGGTCGGGATTCCGGCGGTCGGCGAGCGCGACGTGTGCGCCGCCGCCTACCAGGGACGGGTCGGCTGCTTCGACCTCGCGAGCGCCAACCCCCTCTGGACGCGCGAGCTCTCGAGCAGCGCCGGCGTCGCCCTCGACCCCGGGTTCGTCTTCGTGAGCGACGAGAAGGGATCGGTGCACGCGCTCGACCGCTCCAGTGGGACGAGCGTGTGGAAGCAGGACAAGCTTTTCCTGCGGCGGCTGACCGCGCCCCTGCCGCTCGGGCGCAGCGTCGCGGTCGCCGACGTCGAGGGCTACGTGCACCTGCTCGCGCGCGACACCGGCGGCTTCGTCGCGCGCGTCGAGACCGACGGCACGCCGGTCTCGGCGTACCTCGTGCGCATCGAGGGCGGCTTCCTCGCTCAGACGCGCGGAGGCGCGCTCTACGCCTTCACCGTCGCCGACAAGTGAAGCCCACGCTGGTTCTCGTCGGCCGGCCGAACGTCGGCAAGTCGACCCTGTTCAACCGGCTGACGAAGAGCCGCGACGCGCTGGTCGCCGACGTGCCGGGCCTGACGCGCGATCGCCTGTACGGCACGGGGCGCGTCGGCGCCAAGCCGTTTCTCGTGGTGGACACGGGAGGCCTGGAGCCGGGCACGCGCGACGGCATCTTCGCCGAGATGGCGAAGCAGACCGAGACCGCGATCGCCGAGGCGGACGCGATCGTCTTCCTGGTCGATGCGCGCGAGGGCCTGACCGCGCAGGACCGGCGCATCGCCGAGCAGCTGCGCCGTTCCGGGCGGGGGATCCTGATCGCGGTGAACAAGACCGAGGGCCTGAACCCGGAAGTCGCGGTCGCCGAGTTCCACGAGCTCGGCCTCGGCGCCCCGCGGGCGATCTCCGCCGCGCACGGCGAGGGGGTTGGCGCGCTCGTGGACGCGGCGCTCGAGCCGTTTCCCGCCGAGGTCGACGCCGAAGAGGGGGAGACCGGCGTCCCGAAGGTGGCGATCGTGGGCCGTCCCAACGTCGGCAAGTCGACCTTGGTGAACACTCTCGTCGGCGAGGAGCGCATGATCGCCGCGGACGAGCCCGGCACGACGCGCGACGCGGTCGACGTCGATATCGAGATCGACGGGCGCCCCTACACCCTCATCGACACGGCCGGGCTGCGCCGCCGCGGCAAGGTCTTCGAGAGCATCGAGAAGTTCTCGGTCGTCAAGACGCTGCAGGCGATCGACGCCGCCAACGTCGTCATCCTCGTGCTCGACGCGCGCCAGGAGATCTCGGAGCAGGACGCGCACATCGCCGGGTTCATCGCCGATCGCGGGCGAGCGCTGGTGGTCGCCGTGAACAAATGGGATGGGTTGGACGACTACGCGCGCGACGTGGCGAAGCGCACCATCGCGCGCAAGCTCCGGTTCCTTTCGTTCGCGCGCTATCACTACGTCTCCGGGCTCAAGGGAATCGGCATCCGGCCGCTGTTCGCGTCCGTCGACGCCGCGTACCGCGCGGCGATGGTCCGCCTGCCGACGCCGAAGCTCACGCGCGCGCTGATCGCGGCAGTCGCCAAGCAGGCGCCGCCTCGCGCCGGGTACTCGCGGCCGAAGCTTCGCTACGCCCACCAGGGCGGGCGCAATCCGCCGACCATCATCGTGCACGGCACCGCGCTCGACGCCGTACCGGACTCGTACCGGCGCTACCTCGAAGGCGAGTTCCGCGCCGTGTTCGCGCTCGAGGGCACGCCGCTCAGGATCGAATTCCGCACCGGCCGGAACCCCTACGCGCCGAAGCGGGTCTAACGGGTGCTTGCGATTGCGAGCGCGTTGGCTTTTGCCTTAAAAATCAATTACAGTAGCATTCCAAAAAAGAACGGACTCGGGGGTAACCCATGAGCAACAAAGGACAATTACTGCAGGACCCGTTTCTGAACACCTTGCGCAAGGAGCACGTTCCGGTTTCCATCTACCTCGTCAACGGCATCAAGCTGCAGGGCCAGATCGAGTCCTTCGACCAGTACGTAGTCCTGCTCAAGAACACCGTCACGCAGATGGTCTACAAGCACGCGATCTCGACCGTGGTGCCGGCGCGTGCGGTCAATCTCTCGCTGGATCACTCCGACAGTTGATGTCCGTCCTGCGGCGCAGCGGACAGGGACCGCTCGCCTGAACCCCATCTGATGTTCGAACGTCCGACGGGCGGCAACGCGGCCGTGCTCGTAGGCCTCGATTTCGGGGCCGAGGGCTATGCCGAGACGCTCGAGGAGCTGGGCCTCCTCGCCGCGAGCGCCGGTCTGGAGACGCGCGCGCTCGTGCGCGGCCGGCGCAACCGTCCGGATCCGTCGCTGTTCGCGGGAAGCGGCAAGGTGGACGAGATCAAGCAGGCGCTGCGCGAGCAGAGCGCCCGCATCGCGGTCTTCAATCACGACCTTTCGCCGGCCCAGGAGCGCAATCTCGAGAAGGCGCTCGAGGCCCGGGTGATGGACCGCACGACGCTGATCCTGAACATCTTCGCGCAGCGCGCGAAAAGCCACGAGGGCAAGCTCCAGGTCGAGCTGGCGCAGCTCGAGCACGCGGCGACGCGCCTGGTGCGGGGCTGGACGCACCTCGAGCGCCAGCGCGGGGGCCGCGGCTTCCTCGGCGGCATGGGCGAGACGCAGCTCGAGGTCGACCGGCGGCTGATCGGCGACCGCGTCAAGGTGCTCAAGGACAAGCTGCACAAGCTGCAGCGCCAGCGCAGCGTGCAGCGGCGCGCTCGCTCGCGCGGAAACGCCCTCGCCGTGTCGCTGGTCGGCTATACCAACGCGGGCAAGTCGACGCTGTTCAACGCGCTGACGCACGCCGGCACCTCGGCCGCGAACCGATTGTTCGAGACGCTCGATACGACGACACGCCGCCTGTATCTTCCCGACGCGGGCAACATCGTGATCTCGGACACGGTCGGCTTCATCCGCGACCTGCCGCACACCCTGATCGCGGCGTTCCGCGCGACGCTCGAGGAAACGATCCACGCGGACCTGCTGCTGCACGTGGTCGACGCGGCCAGCGACGCGCGCGACGTGCAGATCGACGAGGTCAACAAGGTGCTCGCCGAGATCGGCGCCGACGGCATCCCGCAGGTGCTCGTCTGGAACAAGATCGACCGCACGGGCGCGGCTCCGGGCTTGGATCGAGACGCCTATGCTAGAATCGTCCGCGTTCGTCTCAGCGCGAAGACGGGCGAAGGCGTCGAGTTCCTGCGCCAGACCCTGACCGAGGCGGCGGCCTCGAGAACCTCTCAGCCGACTCAGCACGAAAGAGCGGTCCAGGCGTAGCCTGGAAGCAAAGGGAGCCGCTTGCGAGACGGGCGGATTCGAAAGATTCCCCGAGGACCCGGTCCGGTATGTCATTGAACGACCCGCAATGGGGCAAGCGAGGCAGCGGAGGCAACGAAGGCCCGCCCGACCTCGACGAGATGTGGCGCAGCTTCAACCAGAAGCTCGCCGGCCTGTTCGGCAGGCGTCGCCCGCAGGACCCGGGCGGACCCGCGGGCGGCCGCAATTTCGGCGGCAGCATCGGGCTCATGATCGCCGTGGTGCTGGTCGCCTGGCTCGCGAGCGGCTTCTACATCGTCGTTGAAGGCCAGCGCGGCGTCGTGCTCACGTTCGGGAAGTTCTACGAAGTCACCGGCGGCGGGCCGCACTGGCGCTGGCCGTATCCCATCCAGAGCCACGAGATCGTCGACCTCAACCAGATCCGCACGCTCGAGATCGGCTACCGCAACAACGTCAAGACGCGCGTGCTGCGCGAGTCGCTGATGCTGACCGACGACGAGAACATCGTCGACGCGCAGTTCTCGGTCCAGTACAGCATCCGGGACGCGCGCGAGTACCTCTTCAACAACCGCAAGCCCGACGACACCGTGCTGCACGCGGCCGAGACGGCGCTGCGCGAGATCGTGGGCACGAGCCGGATGGACTCGGTGCTGTACGAGGAACGCGCGCAAATCCCGGTGCTCGCGCAGAAGCTGATGCAGTCGATCCTCGACCGCTACCAGGTGGGCATCAACATCGTGCGCGTCACGATGCAGAACTCGCAGCCGCCCGACCAGGTGAAGGATGCCTTCGCCGACGCGGTGCGCGCCAAGCAGGACCTCGAGCGCCAGAAGAACGAGGGCCAGGCCTACTACAACGACGTCGTGCCCAAGGCGCGCGGCACGGCCGCGCGTCTCACCGAGGAGGCGAACGCCTACCGCCAGCGCGTGGTTGCCGATGCCGAGGGCGACGCCGCGCGCTTCCGCCAGGTCCTGGTCGAGTACAACAAGGCGCCCGCGGTCACGCGCGAGCGCCTGTACCTGGACGCGATGCAGCAGATCCTGTCGAACTCGAGCAAGGTGGTGATCGACGCGAAGACCGGCGGCAACCTGCTGTACCTGCCGCTCGACAAGCTGATGCAGCTGCCCGCGCCCGGCGCCTCGTCCGACGGCGGAAGCTCGCGCCAGCCGATGGCTTCAGAGCCCGCGCCCTCAGACGGCGGCGCGCGCTCGCGCGACACGCTGCGCAGCCGCGACCGCGAAGGGCGCCCTTGAAGGTGAGAGCCGCATGAACAACCGCCTCGTCGCCGTGCTCGTCGCCGTCCTTGCCGTGCTCTTGCTGGTGAGCCTGTCCACGTTCACCGTGGACCAGCGCCAGCGCGCGATCGTGTTCCAGCTGGGCGAGATCAAGGAGGTCATCAACGAGCCGGGCCTGCACTTCAAATGGCCTCTGATCCAGAACGTCAGGTCCTTCGACAACCGCATCCTGACGCTCGACACGCTGGAGACCGAGCCGTTCATGACCTCGGAGAAGAAGAACGTTCTGGTCGATTCCTTCGTGAAATGGCGCATCGAGGACCTGCGGCTGTACTACGTGGCGGCATCCGGCGACGAGGCGCAGGCCGCGAACCGCCTGAACGGCTGGGTGAAGTCGGCGCTGTTCGAGGAATTCGGCAAGCGCCGCGTGCACGACGTCATCTCCGGCGACCGCGACAAGATCATGCAGATCGTGCGCGAGCGCGTCCAGGACGACGCCAAGCGCCTGGGCGTCAGCATCGTCGATGTGCGCATCAAGCGTGTCGAGCTCCCCGACGAGGTGCGCGACTCGGTGTACCGGCGCATGGAAGCCGAGCGCAAGAGCGCCGCCGCGCAGAGCCGCTCGCAGGGCTTTTCCGACGGCGAGCGCGTGCGCGCCGAGGCCGACCGCGACCGCGAGATCATCATCGCGGAGGCGTACCGCAGCGCGCAGCGGGTGAAGGGCGAGGGCGACGCGCGCGCCTCGGCGATCTACGCCAAGGCGTACAGCGAGAACCCCGAGTTCTACGCCTTCTACCGCAGCCTCGACGCCTATCGCAACACTTTCAGGGGCAAGAACGACGTGCTCGTGATCGATCCCAGCTCCGAGTTCTTCCGATACTTCAAGAATCCCGCGCGGAGCGGGAAGTAGCTCACCCGCTGACGCCAGCGCGAGCATAGGGAGAGGCGAGGGATGACGTACACCACCCTGCTGATGGCGTTCGCGCTGATGCTGATTCTCGAGGGCATCCTGCCCTTTCTCGCGCCCGCCAAGTGGCGGGAGATCTTCCGCCGCATCACCGAGTTCTCGGACGGGCAGATCCGCTTCTTTGCGCTGAGCTCCATGCTCGTCGGCGTGCTGATCCTGCTGCTGTTCGGCGGCGGATGACCATGCGCAACTGGTTGCTGCCCGAGAACATCGACGACATCCTGCCCGCCGAGGCGTGGCGCATCGAGCGGCTGCGCCGGCGCCTGCTCGAGCTGTTCCGCGGGCACGGCTACGAGCTCGTGATCCCGCCCATGCTCGAGTACCTCGAGTCGCTGCTCTCGGGCACGGGGCACGACCTCGACCTGCGCACGTTCAAGCTGGTCGACCAGATCTCAGGCCGCATGATGGGCGTGCGCGCCGACATTACGCCGCAGGTCGCGCGCATCGACGCGCATCTGCTGAACCGCGAGGGCGTCGCGCGATTGTGCTATTGCGGAAGCGTGCTGCACGCGCGACCGCGCGGCCTCGATGCGACGCGCGAGCCCCTGCAGATCGGCGCCGAGGTCTACGGGCACGCGGGGATCGAGAGCGACCGCGAGGTGCAGGGCCTGGCGATGCAGGCGCTGCGGGCGAGCGGCATCCGCGAGCCGCGCATCGACCTCGGGCACGTCGCCATCTTCCGCGCGCTGTGCCGGCGCGGCGGCGTCGGCGCCGAGCTCGAGACCGAGCTGCACCAGGCGCTGGAGGCGAAGGACCGGCCCTCGCTCGAATCGGCGACGCGCCGCCTGCCGAAGGCGACGCGCGCGGCGCTGCTGGCCCTGCCCGAGCTCTACGGCGGGCGCGAGGTGCTCGCGCGCGCGGCGCGCGCGCTGCCGCGTCATCCCGAGATCGCGGCTGCGCTGCGCGACCTGCGCGCGCTCACCGGAAGGACCGACTTCCAGGTCGGAATCGATCTCGCCGACCTGCGCGGATACCATTACCACACGGGCGTGGTGTTCGCCGCGTACGCCCCGGGCGTGTCGAACGCGGTTGCCCTCG
>DATDMW010000181.1:0-7745 GCA_036518595.1 Burkholderiales bacterium | reverse complement strand
GGGCGTGCAGGTCATCCGCATGCCCGACCACGCCGGCATGCTCTCGCCCATCCTGCACTCGGTGCCGCTGCAGCTGCTCGCCTACCACGCCGCGCTCGAGCGCGGCAACGACGTCGACAAGCCCAGGAACCTCGCGAAGTCGGTCACCGTCGAGTGACCGGCTCGAAGGCTCAGGCCGGCGCCTCGATGTAGAGCGCCCCCTCGAGCGCCGGGAACCGCGACTCCCGGCCCGAGGGCATCTTGCCGTCGATGACCTCGAGTCCGCGCGAGCTCGAGAGCGTGTGGAATCCCAGGTTCGACGGCAGCCAGCCCGGGAGCAGCTTCGCGATCTCGACCTCCGCGTAATCGCGGCGCGTGAGACGCGTCACCTCGCACAGGGTCAGCGCGCCGCCGTAGGTCGCCGAGCAGTCCTGCGTGGGGCGGATGAGCCTGCCGCCGCGTCGGAACAGGGACCCCGCGGGCCGCGCCGAGCGCACGTCGATCTTGACCGGGTTGCGCACGTGCGGCTTCCACGGACCGCCGACGGCGTCGGCGTGGAAGACCCAGAGCTGGTCGCATTTCGACGAGCCTTCCTCGGCGACCGTGGCGAACATCCACCATCCGCCGTCGGCCTCGAGCACCGTCGCATCCGCGGCGGCGATGTCGTCGACCAGGATCTGCGCCGGCTCCCAGCGCTGCGGGAAATCGACCGCGCGGTACATCTCGATGCGGTTGGCGCGCCCGGTCTCGGGGATCATGAAGATGTCGCCGCCCGCGCGGAACACGAACGGATACGACAGGTGATACGGGCGCTCGAGCACCTGCTCGGGCGGCGCGAAGCGCTCGCCGTCGCGGCGCATCCACGAGATCACGCCGCGGCCGAGGTCCGGGCGCCATTCCTCGAAGAACACGTGATCGTCGCCCTCGTGCTCGATCACGCAGGGATCGGCGTAGAAGCGTCCCGGCGGCGGCAGGATCAGCCGGTAGCCGTCGGCGCGGAAGCGCTCGCTGTTGCAGACGAAGGCCTCGCGGTTCGTGCGGTACGCGAGGAACCAGTTGTCGTCGGGATCGCCCGCGCCGCTGTCCCCGAGCCGCCTCAGGACGCGCCGCATCAGGCGTGCGGCCTTTCGCGATCCGTACCGGCACACCGCGTCCAGCGTGACGGGCGGCGCGATCGCGCTCGCTCCCGCGCACATCGGCGCAAGCTCGTCGGCGAGCTCGCGCAGCGCCTTCTCCAGCAGCCCCGACGCGCGCCGCAGCACCTCGTGCTGGATCTCGGACAGGAGCCCGCGCTCTGGCAGCGCCGGGCGCGCCGACGCGAGAAGGCGCTCGCCGCCCGGCGACGAGCGAGTGACCGCCAGGTCCAGCGGCACGCCGTGCATGTACGCGCGGAAAAGCCCGATGTCGTCGCTCGCGCCCGCGAACGACAGGGCGACGGTGTCGGCCCCCGCGTGCGCGCCGCGCGCGCCCGGGTCCACGCCGCACGCGACGACGACGTCGCCCGCATGCTCGCCGGCGGCGGCCGCGCGCGGGAACGCCGCACGCGCGTCGAGCGGCGCAGCGAGCGGATCGTCCATGCGGCCTTCGAGCGCCTGCTGCGCCCGGAGCCAGCCGCGCTCGAGCGTGCGCGGGCGCGATCCGAGCGCGATCAGCGCGGTGACGGCGACGACGCCGGCGGATTCGAGCCGCCGGAGCGAGTCGGCTTCCCAGCGGGCGAGCGTGTAGTCGTGAGTGAGCAGCGCGACGGCGAGGGGTCGCATCCTGCGGTGGCCTGCGTAACGTTTACGGCCACCATTCTCGGCGCGTCCGGATACAAATCGACACAACCATCGCCGCGCGGCGACACGCCGAACGGCTCAGCGTCCGGACCGAGCCTGACACGAGGCTTTCAGACCAGCGTCTTGCGGAAGCGGTAGCCCGTGCCGCGCACGGTCTCGATGAGACGCTCGTGTCCCGTCGGCGCGAGCGCCTGGCGCAACCGCCGGATGTGCACGTCGACGGTGCGCTCCTCGACGAAGACGTGGTCGCCCCACACCTCGTCGAGCAGCTGCGCGCGGCTGTAGACGCGCTCCGGGTGCGTCATGAAGAAATGCAGCATGCGGAACTCGGTCACCCCGAGATCGATCTCGTTGCCGCCGCCGGTGACGCGGTGCGCCGCGGGATCGACCTTGAGCCCTGCGATCTCGACCACGTCGTCGGTAAGCTGCGGCGCGCAGCGGCGCATCACCGCCTTGATGCGCGCGAGCAGCTCGCGCGGCGAGAACGGCTTGATGATGTAGTCGTCCGCGCCGGACTCCAGGCCGGTGACCTTGTCGGTCTCCTGCATGCGCGCGGTGAGCATGATGATCGGCACGTCCTTGGTGCGCCGGTCGCTGCGCAGTTGCTTCGCGAACATGACGCCGGTCGTCTTCGGCAGCATCCAGTCGAGCAGGATGAGGTCCGGCACGACTTCGCGGATCGCGGCCTGCGCCTCGGGGACGCTGCCCGCGCGCAGCACCTGGTGCCCGGCGCGCTCGAGGTTGACCGTGATGAGCTTCTGAGTCACGGGTTCGTCTTCTACCACCAGTATCGCGCCATTCATTCTCATCACCCCTTCGGCCCGGCCCACCCGTGCTCTGTTCAGACTAAGGCAATGGAAACCCCGAAGTAGTTCATCGAATCCACTCGGACGGTCGCTCCGCGGCGACGAACGTGCGAGCGCCGTCGCGACGCGATGTCGGCGCGTCGCGTTCCCGCTACACGATCGGCAGAATCAGGCGACGAGGCGGTTCTTGACCGCGTAGTGGACGAGCTGCGCGTTGTTGGAGAGGCGCAGCTTCTTCAGGATGCGCGAGCGGTAGGTGCTGATGGTGCTGGGCGAAAGGAACATCTCTTTCGCGATGTGGTTGATCTTTCGCCCCGAGGCGAGCAGCCACATGACGCGGTACTCGCGGTCGGACAGCGTCTCGTGCAGCGGCTTGTCGGCGTCGGGCGCGAGCTCGGAGGCGAGCTTCTCGGCGAGCATCGGACTCACGTACTTGCCGCCGTTCGCGAGCTTGCGCAGCGCCGCGGTCAGCTCCTCGCAGGCGCTCTCCTTGTTCATGTAGCCGGCGGCGCCGGCCTTGAACACCTGCGTCGCGTGCAGCTCCTCGGGCAGCATGGAGAGCACCAGCACCGGGCGGGTCGGCCGCTCGCGCTTGATCTCCTTCAGGAGGTCGACGCCGCTGCGTCCTGGCATGGAGAAGTCCAGGATGGCGACGTCCCATTCGAGCTTGCGCACCAGGTCGAGCGCCTCGTGGCCGTTGCGGGCCTCGCCCACCACCACCATGTCGCGCTCCGAGGCCAGGATCTGCCTCAACCCGCTGCGGACGACGGGATGGTCGTCGGCGATGAGTACTCTCATGGACTCCTCCAGGTGCGCCTGCCGTCACATAGACATCCTCCGAAGGAATTAGTTTTCGCGCGCCTTTTCGTTCGGGCCCAGGGGCAGGACGACGGTCACCCGCGTCCCCTTCCCGCCCCCCCCGGCGAACTCGACGCCGCCCCCGAACGCGGTGGCGCGCTCGCGCATTCCCAGCAGGCCCAGGGACTTGGACGCGCTCAGCTCCGCCTCGCTGATGCCCTTGCCGTTGTCCTCGACCTCGAGGACGAGCCGCCCGGCGTCGGTGCGCATCGCCACGTCGATCCGGGTCGCGCGCGCGTGGCGGGCGACGTTCGTGAGCAGCTCCTGGAAGATGCGGAAGGCGGCCGTCGACAGCTCGGGGCCGGCCGCGACGGGCTCGGCCGGGAGCGTCACCTTGCAGCGGATGCCGGTCCGCATCTGGAACTCGCGAGCCTGCCATCCGACCGCGGCTGCGAGCCCGAGCTGGTCCAGGACCTCGGGCCGCAGCAGGGTCGCGATCTTGCGCACCGACTGGATGGTGTCGTCGATCAGCTTGAACATCGACTTCACCTTCTCGGCGACCGCCTTCTGCCCGGGCAGCCGGCCGTTCAGCCAGGTGAGGTCCATCTTCAGCCCGGTGAGCGCCTGGCCGAGCTCGTCGTGGATCTCGCGCGCGATGCGCGCGCGCTCCTCCTCGCGCACCGACTGCTCGCGCGCCGCGAGCGCGCGCAGCCGCTCCTCGGAGGCGCGCAGGCGCTCGTTCTTGTTGTACAGCTCGACGAACACCGCGATCTTGGACTTGAGCACCTCGGGGACGAGCGGCTTGACGAGGTAGTCGACCGCACCCGCCTCGTAGCCGCGGAACATCGACGTGACGTCCTCGTAGGCGCCCGTGAGGAAGATGATCGGCGTGTGGCGCGAGCGCGCGCGCTCGCGGATCATGCGCGCCGCCTCGAAGCCGTCGACGCCCGGCATGCGCGCATCGAGCAGGATCACGGCGAAGTCCTGCTTCAGCGCGCAGCGCAGCGCCTCCTCGCCCGAGCCGGCGGTGACGACCTCCTGGCCTTCCCCGCCGAGCAGCTCGCGCAGCGCCAGCAGCGTCCTGGCGTCGTCGTCGACGGCGAGAATGGCGGCGGAGCCCATGCGGCCATCTTAGCGCACCAAAGAAAAAGGCCCGGAATCTGCGTTTCCGGGCCCGAGCCGGGCGTCCGCACTAGAGAGGAGGGGGAAGAACCGACGCCAGCCTGGAACCGATGATAGACGGGGCCGCGGGCGGCTCGCCATCGCGCGAGCGCCAATTCTTTCGTCGAGGGCGCGCGATTTTCGCTGTCGCGCGTCGGCTACAGAAACGTTAATGAGGCGCCGCGCGGATCGCCTCCCACACGCGCGCCGGCGTTGCCGGCATGTCGAAGCGGGCGACGCCCGCCTGCCGCAGCGCGTCCATCACGGCGTTCATGAGGGCGGGAAGCGAGCCCGTGACGCCGGCCTCGCCGACGCCCTTCGCGCCGAGCGGGTTGGTCGCGGTCGGCACCGGGTGCTCGCGCAGCACCGGCTCGGGCACCAGCCCCGCGCGCGGCATGAAGTAATCCATGAAGCTGCCCGTCAGGAGCTGTCCCGTGTCGGGATCGTATACAGCGAGCTCGCCGAACACCTGCCCCGCTCCCTGCGTCACGCCGCCCTGCATCTGCCCGTGCACGATCATGGGGTTGACGACGTTGCCCGCGTCGTCGACCGCGGTGTAGCGCACGATCTCGGCCTCGCCGGTCTCGGGCTCGATCTCGACCTCGGCGATGTGGCAGCCGTTCGGATACGTCGCCCCGATCTTGTGCTGGGTCTGGACGTCGAGGCGGCCCGGATGCTTCTTCGCGAGCTCGGTCAGGGTGATCGCGCGGTCGGTGCCCTTGATGCGGTACTCGCCGTCGCGGAACTCGATGTCGGCCGCGGCGGCCTCGAGCGTCCCGGCGGCGAGCGCCCTGCCCTTCTCGACCACTTCCTTCGCGGCGATCTGCATGACGCTGCCGACGCCGAGCAGCGAGCGCGAGCCGCCGGTCGCGTTGCCGACCAGGCGCACCGAAGGGTCGCCGTTCCGGAGCCGCACGTTCTCGATCGGCACGCCGAGGACGCCCGACACGATCTGCGCGTACGTCGTCTCGTGGCCCTGCCCGTGCGAGTGCGACACGGCGTAGAGCGTGACGCCGCCGTCGGCGCCGAAGCGCACCGCGACCTGGTCGTGCGGGGCGAAGCCGCCGCCCGTGGCCTCGATGTAGGTCGAGATGCCGCGACCGAGCAGCCGGCCGCGCGCCTTCGCCTTCTCGCGCCGCGCGGGAAAGCCCTTCCAGTCGGAGGCGGCGAGCGCGTCGTCGAGCACGCCCTCGAAGTCGCCGCAGTCGTACTTGCCGCCGTTCGCGGTCGTATACGGGAACCTGTCCTTCGGCACGAAGTTGCGCCGGCGCAGCTCGGCGGGGTCGATCTTCAGCTCGACCGCGGCCTGGTCGACCAGCCGCTCGAGGATGTAGGACATGATTGGCCGGCCCGCGCCCCGGTACGCGGCGACCGGCGCCGTGTTCGTGACGGCGAGCTGCGTGCGCATGCTCGCGGCCGGCACGTCGTACACGCCCGTGAGGCACGCCGACACGCCCTGCGTGCTGACGAAGGGGCCGGTCGGCGCCAGGTACGCGCCCAGATTCGCGACCAGCGAGAACCGCATCGCGAGGAAGCGCCCCGTGGCGTCGAGCGCGAGCTCGCCCTCGCAGTGGAAGTCGCGCGCCTGCTCGTCGGCGAGGAAGACCTCCGAGCGCGTTCCGGTCCACTTCACCGGGCGAGCGGCCTTCTTCGCCGCGAGCATCACGGCCATGTACTCGGGATAGAGATTGAAGCGCACGCCGAAGCCGCCGCCCACGTCCTCGGCGATCACGTCGATGCTGTCGTCCGCGATCTGCATCGCGTTGACGAGCTGCGCGCGCATCCCGGCCGTGCCCTGGGTGCAGGCGTAGAGCGCGTAGTGCCGGCGCGCCGCATCCCAGGTGGCCGCGCAGGCGCGCGGCTCGAGCGGATTGCCGACCACGCGCGTGTTCTCGAGCGCGATCTTCACGACGCGCGCCGCTTTCGCGAACGCGGCGGCGACGGCGGGCTCGTCGCCGGTGCCGTAGTCGAAGACGAGGTTGCCGGGCGCGCTCTCGTGCAGCTGCGGCGCTCCCGGCGCGAGCGCGGCGCGCGCGTCGACGACGCTGGGAAGATCGCGATATTCGATCTCGATCGCCTCGAGCGCGTCCTGCGCGATCTGCGGCGACGCGGCCACGACGCAGGCGACGCACTCGCCGACGTGGCGCACGCGTCCCTGCGCGAGCGCCGGGCGCGGCGGCTTCTTCAGGGGATTGCCCGAGCGGTCGTTGATCGCCAGGTTGGTCGGCAGCGAGCGCCAGCCTTCGCGGGCGACGTCGTCGCCGGTGACGAGCGCGAGCACGCCGGGCATCGCCAGCGCTTTGGCCGCGTCGATGGAGACGATCTCCGCGTGCGCCCGGTCCGAGCGCAGGAACGCGGCGTACGCCTGGTTTTCGAAGTTCCAGTCGGACGTGTAGCGCCCGCGCCCGGTGAGCAGGCGATAGTCTTCCAGTCTTCCTTTCATGGGTGCAGGGGATGTGCGGCGGGATGGCGGAGAACGCCCAAGAATACCAGAACGACCCGGGCGGCCGCCACGCGGCCCGGCGCGCTCAGTCCGGGCTCAGTCGCGGGTCTGCGTGATGTAGATCGAGCACGGCGAGCAGTCGAGCAGCGACTTGCCCACCGAGCCGCGCCACCAGCGCGAGGCCCACGACGCCTTCTGCTGGTGGCCGACGACGATGACGTCGCACTTGATGTCCGCCGCGAGCCGGCAGATCTCCTCCACCGGCTCGCCGACCGCGAGGTGCCCCTTCACCGTGAAGCCGCGCTTCTGCAGCTGCGAGATGCCCTCGTTCAGCACCTCCTGCGCGCGCTTCTTCTCCTCCTCGAGCAGCTCCTCGGGAAGGAAGCCCTCGGTGAGGAACATGGACGAGGGCATCCCCGCCACCGCGAGCAGGTGCGTCTCCGACTTCGCGAACGCCGCGATCTCGGCGCAGGCGAGCAGCGCCGACTTGCCCTCGCGCGAGCCGTTGTAGGCGAGCAGTATCCGGTTGAACATGGTCTCCTCCTTCGCGGCCGGGCGTTATTTTGACAGCAGGCCGAGCCGTTCGATCACCGCGCGCTCCTGCTGCAGGTCCTCGCGCGCGTACTTCGCGTAATCCTCGCGCGACCGGTACCAGAGCTCCTGGTCGAGCTGGTCGAGCACCTTCTGGTGCTCCGGGTCGTCGAGCGTCTTCTTGAAGGCGTCGTGCAGCGTCTTCACCACGCGCGGCTCCATGCCGCGGGGGCCGACGATGCCGTAGGG
>DATDMW010000180.1:0-11648 GCA_036518595.1 Burkholderiales bacterium | reverse complement strand
CTGCGCCTTCGGGCGCCCGAGAACATCGTGCAGGTTCAGCCCGCGAGCGGCGCCGGCGCGATCGAGGCGCGACCGCTCGGCTCCGACGCGCCCGCCGCCGCGCCGCTGCCGACGCCGGCGCCGTCGCCGGCACCGGCCGCGCGCGCTCCGGGACAGGCGCCGCTCGTCACCGGGCCGAAGGCGCAGAAGCTGCCGTGGTCGGACGAGAACGTCGCGCTGCTCGCGCGCGCCGACGCCGCGGCGGCGCAGTCCCAGGCGCCCGCGCTCGCGAGCGCGCCGGGCACGTCCAGGCCCGATCTCGCGAAGCCGGCGCCGATTCCCGCGCCCGCGCCCGCGCCGCAGGCATCGCAGGGACCCGACGACGGCGCCGACCGCGTCGACTGGGTCTGGCCCGCGACCGGGAAAGTGGTCGCCGGCTTCTCGGATGCGAGCAACAAGGGCGTCGACATCGCCGGCAGGGTCGGCGACCCGGTGTTCGCCTCGGCCGGCGGGCGCGTGGTCTACAGCGGGCAGGGGCTGCGCGGATACGGCAAGCTCATCATCATCAAGCACAACAACACGTACCTCTCGGCGTACGCGCACAACAGCAATCTCCTGGTGAAGGAAGGGCAGAACGTCGTCCGCGGCCAGAAGATCGCCGAGATCGGCAGCACCGACGCGAGCCAGGCGAAGCTGCATTTCGAGATCCGCCGCCTCGGCAAGCCGATCGATCCCGCGAAGCTGCTGCCGGAGCGGCCGTGACCCGGCGGTCCTCGCCCGTCCCGAGCGACGCCGACGAGGACGGACAGCAGCCGGACAAAATCGCCGAGGACGAAGCGGCCCTCGAGGCGCAGCCGCTCAGCGACGCGACCCAGATCTACCTCCACAACATCGGTCTGAACCGGCTGTTCACGCCGGTCGAGGAGCTGCGCCAGGCGCGGCTCGCCGCGGCCGGCGACTTCGGCGCCCGGCAGAAGATGATCGAGCACAACCTGCGGCTGGTCGTGAACGTCGCCAAGCAGTACCTGAACCGAGGCATGCCGCTGCTCGATCTGATCGAGGAGGGAAACCTCGGGCTCATGCACGCCCTCGACAAGTTCGACCCCGAGCGCGGGTTCCGCTTCTCGACCTACGCCACGTGGTGGATCCGGCAGAACATCGAGCGCGCGATCATGAACCAGGCGCGCACGATCCGGCTGCCGGTGCACGTCATCCGCGAGCTGAACACGGTCCTGCGCGCGCGGCGGCACCTGGGGGCGCACTCGGAGCGCGAGCCCACGATCGAGGACATCGCGCATCTGCTTGGCAAGGACCCCGACGAGGTGCGCGACGTGCTCGCGCACAGCGAGCACACGGCGTCGCTCGATGCGCCGCTCGACATCGATCCGCTGCTCTCGATCGGCGACTCCATCGCCGACGAGCAGTCGATGCCCGCCGAGCTCGCCCTGCAGGCGAGCGAGATCGAGTCGCTGGTGCGCGTCTGGCTCTCACAGCTGAACGACAAGCAGCGCATGGTGATCGAGCGGCGATTCGGCTTGAGCGGGCAGGAGGTGTGCACGCTGGAGCAGCTGGCGGTCCGGCTGGGCGTGACGCGCGAGCGCGTGCGCCAGATCCAGCTGGAAGCGCTCGCGGCGCTGCGGCGCGTGCTGCGCGGCCGCGGCCTGTCGAAGGAGATGCTGCTCTAGCGCGAGCCGTGCCCCGCCTGCGTCACGGGCGGGTTGCGCTTGAGCGCGTCCGCGTCGCCGCGGTCGGCGAGGTCCTCGGCGAACTGGATGTTCTTCTCGACTTCCTCGAGATAGAGGTCCTGCCCGCCGAAATGGCGCTCGGCGTAGACGTGCGTCCCGCCGAGATCGGACTCGAGCCGGCGCGCCGCCCCCTGGTAGAAGCGCGGCGTCTTCAGCACGAGATCGGCGCCCGAGGCATAGACGACCTCCTCCTTGCCGTCGGGCAGGCGGCGCCGCGCGATGCCGGCGTGCACGAACTCGGGATACAGGCGGTCGCGGCATTTCTCGAGATAGCAGCGGTCGGACATCTGCGCCACGATGTCGGCCGAGCCGAGCAGGCTGCCGAGCAGCTTGTAGCCGAGGCTCGGCACCTTGATGTGCGAGATGGGCATCTCGTAGCCGGTGAAGTGGATGAGCGAGGCGGCGATCTCCGCGACGTCGCCCATGCCGATCTTCGGCAGGTACTGGCGCAGGAACTGCGCGCCGCGCGAGACGTGGGTCAGCGTCAGCTCGCCGCCGTTCTTGTGCAGCTTGTCATCGAGCGCTCGCACATAGCCGCAGTCGTGGAACAGCGCGACGATCACGCCGAGCTGGAACATGGACGCGTCCACCGGCTCGGCGCCGATGCGGCCGCGCTCGTAGCCGTCGATCAGCCGCGCCATGGCGAGCGTCACGTCCATGACGTGCTGGACGTCGTGGTACGGGGTGTCGCAGGCGTGGAAGCCGGGATAGGCGCCGCGGTAGAGCTGGCCGATGTCGTGGAACGCCTGGTCGATCTGGCGCGGCGAGTGCTCGGGGTAGAGCTCGTGGAAGATCCGGTCGACCTCGCCGTTCACCACGGCGGAATCGGTGGTGTTGACTTTGCAGGATACGTCGTACTCGTTGCCTCGGCGCTGCATGGGGCAACCCTCCGCTTATCGTTTGTGGGGCATTCTACGCTGATCGGTAAACAGCTAGAAACCGGTCCCCTTGGGCCGATTTACCCCGGACGTGCACTAATTCACGACTCCTAGGTCCGCAGCGTGAACGGATTGAAGTCGGTGTCGCGGTCGTAGTAGTCCTCGCGCTCGGCGCGCTTCAGGAAGCCGACGACGCGGTAGGTCACGGGCGTCATCACCGCCTCCCAGCCCGACTTGAGCACGTATTGCGTTGCGGCAATCTTGACGATGTCGCCGGTCGCCCAGATCCCGGCGAAGGCGATGACGTAGAAGAGGGCGGAGTCCACCGCCTCGCCGACCAGGGTCGAGCCGATGGTGCGCGTCCAGAGCCAGCGGCCGCGGGTCCAGATCTTCATCTTCGCCAGCACGTAGCTGTTGGCGAAGCTGCCGGACCAGAAGGCGATCATCGACCCGGCCGCGATGCGCCACGCGTTGCCGAACACCGCCTCGAGGTGCGCCTGGTAGCCCGACATGAATTCCGTCCTCGCGGGCGGCAGGCTGATGACCGCCCACGCCATCACCGAGGCGAACACGAGCGCGGCGAATCCCGCCCAGACGACGCGCCGGTCGCGGCCGTAGCCGTAGACCTCGGTGAGGACGTCGCCGAAGATATACGAGATCGGGAAGAACAGGACGCCCGCGCCGAAGGAGATCACCCCCAGGCCCGGCAGCGTGATCACCGCCTGCTTCGCCGCGCCGATGAAATTGGAGCACAGCAGCACCGTCACGAAGGCCGCCATCACGAAGTCGTAATAGCGGTACGAGCGCTCGCCCGTCCTGAGCGACGCCGCAGGGTCGCTCACGGCTTGTCCGCCGGCTTCGCCTCCGACGCCGCCGTCCGGGCGTCCTTCGCCTCGCGCACCGCGCGGCCGAGCTCGAGCACGGCGACGCCGTAGAACACCGCGCGGTTGTAGCGCGTGAGCACCCAGAAGTTGTGCAGACCGACCCAGTACTCGGATTGCTGCGCCGGCGACTCGAGCTCGATCAGCGAGCACAGCGTGTCGTCGGCGAGATCGCCCGCGGGCTCGACGCCGAACGAAGGCAGGTCGGCGGCCCGGTACAGCGGCTTCACGCCAGAGTCGGCGAGCAGCTGCGCCGAGGGCGAGGACACCGTCGCGGGCACGGCCGCGGGCTCGCCGCGCCGCCAGCCGTGCTCGCGCAGGAAGTTGGCGACGCTGCCGATCGCGTCCGCGGGGCTGTCGGCGAGGTCCTTGCGGCCGTCGCCGTCGTAGTCGACGGCGAACTGCCGATAGCTTCCCGGCATGAACTGCGGGATGCCGATCGCGCCGGCGTACGAGCCCTTCATGCGGAACACGTCGGTCCGGCTCTCGCGGGTGAAAAGCAGGAAGCTCTCGAGCTGCGAGCGGAAGAACTCGCCGCGGTTCGGCGAATCGAAGGCGAGCGTCGTAAGCGTGTCGATGACGCGGTAGCTGCCCATGTTGCGGCCGTACGTGGTCTCGACGCCGATGATGCCGAGGATGACCTCCTCGGGCACGCCGAACTCGGCGCTCGCGCGCTCGAGCGCCGCCGCGTGCCGTTTCCAGAACTGCACCCCGGCATCGATGCGCTGCGGATTCACGAAGATCGAACGGTAGCTCTGCCAGGCGCGGCTCGACTCGGGCGCGAGCGTCATGGACTTCAGCACCGCGGGCTGCGCCTGCACGCGGCCGAAGACCGACTCGAGGCGCTTCTTCGAGAAGCCGTGCTTCTGCACCATGACCGAGATGAACTGGCGCACATCGTCGCGCTTGGCGTACGACTCCGCCGCGCGCGCGGGCGTCTGCGCCGCGGCGAGGGCCAGCGCGGCGGCGAGGAGGACGCAGCGCGAGCGGGTCATGCCCTGAACCCGCGCACCAGGCTGCGCAGCTCGAGCAGGCGCTCGACGTCGGCGCGCGGCCCGTAGCGCAGATCGACATAGAGCTGCGCGATGGCGCGGATCGACTCGGCCCGCGTCGGCAGCCGCGCCGAGGCGCGAGCCGCGTAGTCGACGGGGCCTTCGTGCGCGGCGCGCATGATGCCGGCGCGGCCGAGCTTCGCGCAGAAGCGCAGCCACGCGCGCTGCACCGCGCTCTCGCGGCGCATGCGGAAGACCAGCCAAAGCCCGGTGGCGAGGATCACGCCTGCAATGCTCCAGAACAGCAACATGGCCATGCTCTGCCAGCTCGGATGCTCCATCCCGAGCCACGACAGCATTTCGCGCTGCCGGTCGGGATTGTAGCCGAGCACCCACTGGTTCCACTGGTTCGCGAGCGCCTCCCAGCTGTTCCTGAGCGAGCGCAGCCAGGCGAGATTCTCGCGGATCATGAGCGGCAAAGGGCTTCCCTGGGGCACCGCGGCCGCGATGCCGCGCTCGACGCGCGCCGGCGCGACCGCCGCGGTCGGATCGACGCGCACCCAGCCGCGCGATGCCCCGAGCCAGACCTCAGCCCAGGCGTGCGCGTCCGAGTCGCGCACGGCCAGGTACTCGTCCACCGGGTTGATCGCGCCTCCCTGGAAGCCGGTGACCACGCGCGCCGGGACCCCGGCCGCGCGCATGAGGAAGACGAAGCTCGACGAGTAGTGCTCGCAGAATCCTTCCCGCGTGTCGAAGAGGAACTCGTCGACGCTGTCGCGGCCGAGCAGCGGCGGCTCGAGGCTGTAGAGGAAGCCGTTCGAGCGGAAGTACTGCAGCGCGAGCCGAACGACCTCCGCGTCGTCGGCCGCGGCCCGGCGCCATTCGCGCGCGAGGCGCTGCGCGCGCGGGTTGAACCCGGCCGGGATCGCGAGGTCCTCGCGCAGCTCGTCCCGGGTCGCGCCGGAGTCGACCACGTAGCTCGGGTACGAGATCATCTCGTAGCGCATGCGCGTGCGGACCGGCGAGAGCGACAGCACCTGGTATTCCGGCGTGATGCGCGCCGCAGACGGGCGCCCGGCGGGCATGTCGAGCGCGTAGAGCCAGTGCCGGTTGTGCGGCTCGAGCGTGATCTCGTACTCGATGGGGCGTCCCTGCGCCTGGAACTGCACCTCGTAGCGCAGCCGCGGCTCGGCCGCGTGCCAGGTGCGTCCGTCGAAGCTGGTGAGGACGGGGCCGCGCCAGTACAGCTGGTTGTTCGACGGGCGCAGGCCGTGAAACTTCGCCCGGAACGCGATCGCGTCGGAGAGCGAGAGCTGGCTGATCGAGCCCGGCGACATGGTGTCGGAAAGCCCGGTCGTGCCGCCGAACGCGTCCTGGGGCATGCCCCACAGCGGGCCCTGCACGCGCGGGAACAGCAGGAACAGCAGCAGCATGACGGGCGCCGCCTGGATGAGCATCGCGCCGGCCGTGCCGAGATTGTCCATCATGGGCCGCGCGCGGGCGTTGAATCCGACCAGCGCGGCGGTGATCACGACCACCGTGGCCATCGTATACAGGCCGGTGGGTATGCCCTGCGAGTAGAAGAAGTTCGTCAGCGCGACGAAGTAGCCGAGGAAGATCACGACGAAGACGTCGCGGTGGGCGCGCGTCTCCATCAGCTTCAGCGCGAGCAGCAGCACCAGCAGGGTCACGCCGGCGTCGCGCCCGAAGATCGTGCGGAAGGTGAAGTACACCGCGATCAGCTGCCCGAGCGCGAGCGTGAGCAGCAGCCAGCGCCTGGGCAGCTCGGCCTGCCGCCACCCGAGATAGACGCGCCAGAACAGCACGACCGCGACGCTGCCGTTCACCCAGGCGGGCAGGCGCAGCGCGTGCGGAGCGGCGATCATGGCCAGCCCGGCCGTGAGCCACAGCAGGAGCGGCAGCGGCAGCGGGCCGGGCTTGGCCGGGACGCGCAGCGCGGCGATCATCTCGGCTCGAACAGCGCGAGCTCGCGCAGGCACGAAACCTTGTGCGCCTCGCCCTGGGCGGGACCGATCTCGACGCCCGGCAGCCTCAGCCCGAAGCGCGCGCCTTCCTGGTGCGCGAGCAGCACCCAGCGCGTGAGCCGGGAGAGCCGCGCCTCGAGGCCCATCGCGTCGGGGAGCGCGGCCCAGTCGAACCAGAGCTGGGACGAGGCGCGTCCGCTGAACGTCTTCGTGAGCACCGGGCCGCCGCGCGCCACAGCCTTCCAGGCGATGTGACGCGGCGAGTCGCTCGCCTGGTACGGCCGCAGCCCGGCGAAATCGTCCATGCCGGCGCCGAGCGTCAGCGTCTCTCCCGTGTCCGGCACCGCGGCGCTGGGCGGCAGCGGGGCGTTGTCCGGCGCGGGATAGACGAGCGCCCGCATATCGGGCTGGACGTACGCCCAGGCGCGCGTGAGGCCGAGCGGGTAACGCGTCTCGATCGTGACGCGGGGAAGCTGCAGCCAGCCGCGCTTCGCCGCGCGCACCGGCACCGACACGTACACCGTCCGGCGCGCCGGCACGTCGCAGGTGATCGCGGGCCCGCCGGCGGTGAGGTCGAGCGCGAAGCGCTCGAAGTCGGCGCGGCTCTCGAGCGTGAGGCCGAAGCCGGCGACCTCGCCGGCGAACACGTCGTCGACGCGTCCCGGACCGACGTACAGGTGCGCGAGATTGCGGAAGGTGTGCAGGATCGAAACCAGGCCGAGACCCGCGAGCAGGAAGGTGAGGACGAAGCCGAGGCTCAGGACGTAGTTGATCGAGCCGAGCAGCATCAGCAGCACGGCGAGCGAGAACGTGAGCCCGTGGCGCGTCGGCAGGACGTAGACGCGGCGCTGCCCGAGGAACACCACGCCGCGCTCGGGCGCGTGGCGCTTGAACACCCAGCTGTAGAAGTTGTACAGCTGCGAATACTGCAGGACGCGATCGAGCATGGACCGGGTCAGGGAATGGGCACGGCCGCGATCAGGCCGTTCGCCTTGTCGATGCTGGTCACGCGCATGCCGTCGTGGATCGGCCGCAGGCGGTGGCCGGCGACGCCGGGCAGCACCGCCTGCACGTCCTCCGGGATGACCTTGTCGCGGCCCTCGAGCAGCGCCCACGCGCGCGACGAGTGCAGCAGCGCGAGCGCCGCGCGCGGCGAAAGGCCGGTCGAGTACTCGGGCGCGCGCCGCGTGTGCTCGACCAGCGACTGGATGTAGTCGAGCAGCGGCGCCGCCACGTGCACTTCCTTGACGCGCGCCTGCAGGTCCGAGAGCTCGGCCGGCGACAGGCACGAGCCGACGCCGACGATGAGGTCGCGGCGGTCGGCGCCCTGCAGCAGCGCGCGCTCGGCGTCGCGGTCGGGATAGCCGAGCTCGATGCGCATGAGAAAGCGGTCGAGCTGCGATTCGGGCAGCGGGAAGGTCCCGACCTGGTGCGACGGGTTCTGCGTGGCGATCACGAAGAAGGGCTCGGGCAGGCGGCGCGTCTCGCCTTCGGCCGTCACCTGGTGCTCCTCCATCGCCTCGAGCAGCGCCGACTGCGTCTTCGGCGTCGCCCGGTTGACCTCGTCGGCGAGGATCAGCTGCGCGAACACCGGGCCGGGATGGAACTTGAAGGTCGCGCTGTCCCGGTCGTAGATCGACACGCCGATGATGTCCGCCGGCAGCATGTCGCTCGTGAACTGGATGCGGTGGAAGTTCAGCCCGAGCAGCTTCGCCAGCACGTGCGCGAGCGTGGTCTTGCCGACGCCGGGGAGATCCTCGATCAGCAGGTGCCCGCGCGCGAGCAGGCAGGCGAGCGCGAGCCGGATCTGTCCCTCTTTGCCGAGGATGATCTGGCTCGCCTGCTGAACGACGCGCTGTATCGACGCAAGTGTCATTCGCGAACGGACCGGAGAATCCCCAAGTTTACTGGAAAGCCGATATGATGGGACGCGGAACAAAGGCACATCGGGTCGTCATCACCGTGGCAACAGCGTATATAACCCATGCCGATTGCATGAAGCACGACATGGGCAGGTATCATCCGGAGTGCCCGGCGCGGCTCTCCGCCATCGAAGATCATCTCATCGCCTCCGGCGTCGGCGCCACGCTCCAGCGCCACGAGGCCCCGGAAGCCAAGATCAGCGAACTCGCCCGGGTGCATCCGCTCGAGTACATCGAATCCATCCGCGAGGCGTCTCCCGAGCGCGGCATCGTGCACCTGGATCCGGACACGGCGATGTGTCCCGACACCCTGTCGGCGGCGCTGCACGCGGCGGGCGCGGCGGTGCACGCGACCGACCTGGTCGTCGGCGGCCGGGTGTCGGCCGCGTTCTGCGCCGTGCGGCCGCCCGGCCACCATGCGACCCGCGCCCGCGCCATGGGCTTCTGCATCTTCAACAACGTCGCGGTCGCCGTGCGGCACGCGCTCGAGCACCACGGGCTGGAGCGCGTCGCCGTCATCGATTTCGACGTGCACCACGGCAACGGCACGGAGGACATCTTCGGCGGCGACGACCGGGTGCTCATGGCGAGCATCTTCCAGCACCCGTTCTATCCGTACAGCGGCACCGAGGATCCCGCGCCCAACATGGCGAACGTCCCGCTCGCCGCGGGCTCGGGCGGCGCGGAGCTGCGCGCGGCGGTCGAGCAGGTGTGGATGCCCGCGCTCGAGGCGCACCGGCCGCAGATGATCTTCATCTCGGCCGGCTTCGACGCGCACGTCGAGGACGACATGGCGATGCTGCGCTTCACCGAGGCCGACTACGACTGGGTGACCCGCAGGATCAAGGAGATCGCCGACCGGCACGCGCGTGGCCGGATCGTCTCGGTGCTCGAGGGCGGGTACGCGCTGTCGGCGCTCGGCCGCAGCGTCGTCACGCACCTGAAGGTGCTGGGCGGGAGCTAGCCGGTCACTGATCCGGCCGCTCGTTGCAGCGGGTGACGTTTCCCGTCGGGGTCTTCACGGTGAAGCAGCGGCGGTTCGGATCGGGGGCGTCGCCTTCGCCGGGCGCGGCGCTGCCCGCGGGAGCGGCCGCGGGCTTCGACGGCGCCGGGGCCGGGGCCGACGAAGGCTGCGGCTGCAGCGGCGCCGGCGACGACGGGCGGAAAGCCGGGTTCGTGTTCAGGTGGTCGGGAACCTCGCCGGCGTTCTTCAAGCCGAGATCGCTGCACTTGCCGTTGGTGTAGGTGACCTTGCCGGCCGCATCGACGCACTTGAACGTCTGCGCTCCGGCGGCTCCGGAGAGCAGCGCGGCCGCGACGAGGACGAGCCGGGCGAGCGGGTTCATGACGGCAGTCTACCGGTTCGCGAGGAGGCCGTCCGCGGCTTCGCCGAAGCTCCGTGGGGAAAGCTCGGCGAGCTCCAGCGCGCCGGGATCCGCGGACCGTACGTAGTTCCTGAGCGTGGAGCGCTGATATGCCGGATCGTAGTGCCTCACGAGCAGATCCGTGACGAGCTGATCCCATTGCGCCGCGTCGATTTGCGCCGCCCAGCGTGCGACGACCTCGCTCCCGTGGAGATTGCGCAGGCAGGCGAGCTTGGCCTTGAGGCGCGCGGGCTCTTCGAGGAAATGCCCGTACTCTTCGATCAGGAAGCGCACGCGCGCTTCGACCGGCGCCTCGAGGCGGACGCACGCCGAGGCGCGCATGCGCTCGAGCAGGAGCTCGGGCACCTGCAGCTGTCCGATCTTCTTGCTTTCCGCTTCGACGTAGACGGGCCGGTCGGTGTCGAAGCGACGCAGCCGGTCCCAGACCATGCTGTCGAACATCTTCTGCGACGGCTGCGGATCGTCGGGCAGCTCGCCGAGCACCGAGCCGCGGTGGCGGGCGATGCCCTCGAGGTCGAGCACCTGCGCGCCGCGCGCGGCGATCGCCTCGAGCAGCCGGCTCTTGCCGCTGCCGGTCGCGCCGCAGATCACCTCGAAGCGAAGGCGCCCGGGAAGCTCGCCGAGCTGGCGCACGACCTCGCGCCGGTACGCGCGGTAGCCGCCTTCGAGCGTCGCCGCCGGCCAGCCGACCTCGCGCAGCACGTGCGCCATCGCGCCCGAGCGCTTGCCGCCGCGCCAGCAGTAGACGAGCGGCCGCCACTCGCGCGCGCGGTCGCGGAAACGGTCCTCGATGTGGCGGGCGATGTTCTTCGAGACGAGCGCGGCGCCGATCTTCTTCGCGTCGAACGGGGACGACTGCTTGTGCAGCGTGCCCACCTCGGCGCGCTCGGCGTCGTCGAGCACGGGGCAGTTGACCGCTTCCGGGACGTGGTCGAGCGCGAACTCCGAGGGTGAGCGGACGTCGATCACCTCGTCAAATTCCGAGAGCTGTGCTAGCGTTACTGTCCCGGTTTGCTTCAAGAAGCAGATCCTTCGCTTCGCTCAGGATGACATTCCGAGCCCCCGACATTTTACTTGAGCACCCGATGAATGCCCCGACCGACCTGATCCGTCTCACCCAGTTCTCTCACGGCGGCGGCTGCGGCTGCAAGATCGCGCCCGCGCTGCTCACCGAGATCCTCGCGCAGGCGCCGATCCGCGGCCTGCCCAAGGAGCTGATGGTCGGCATCGAGTCGGGCGACGACGCCGCGGTGTACCGGCTGAACGACGAGCAGGCGCTGGGTGCGACCACCGACTTCTTCACGCCCATCGTCGACGATCCGTACGACTTCGGCCGCATCGCCGCGACCAACGCGCTGTCCGACGTGTACGCGATGGGCGGCCGGCCGATCTTCGCGCTTGCGATCGTCGGCATGCCGATCGAGAAGCTGCCCGTCGCGGCGATCCAGAAGGTGATCGCCGGCGGCGAGTCGGTGTGCGCGAAGATCGGCATCCCGATCGCGGGCGGCCATTCGATCGACACGCTCGAGCCGATCTACGGCCTGGTCGCGCTCGGGCTCGTGCACCCCGACAAGGTGAAGCGCAACGACCGCGCCCGCGCGGGCGACGCGCTGGTGCTCGGCAAGCCGCTCGGCGTCGGCATCCTCTCGGCCGCGCTCAAGCAGGGCAAGCTGTTCCCCGCGGGCTACAAGCAGATGCTGGCGGCGACGACGGCGCTCAACACGCCGGGGTCGCGCCTCGCGGAGATGGACGGCGTGCACGCGATGACCGACGTCACCGGCTTCGGCCTCGCCGGCCACCTGCTCGGCATCTGCCGGGGCTCGAAGCTCGGCGCGGAGGTCCGCTTCGACGCGCTGCCGCTGCTGCCCGAGGCGGCCGAGT
>DATDMW010000179.1:0-13007 GCA_036518595.1 Burkholderiales bacterium | reverse complement strand
CGCCGCGGCACGGCTGGGCTTCGCGCTCGCGCTGAACGCCGAGCAGGTCACTGCAGTCTGGCCGCCGACGGGGATCGCGCTCGCGGCGGTGCTCGTGTTCGGGCTGCGGGCCGCGCCCGGCGTGCTCCTCGGCGCGTTCGCTGCGAACGCGAGCCTGCACGAGCCCTGGCTGGTCGCCGCCGGCATCGGCGTCGGCAACGCGCTCGAGGCAGTCGCCGGCGCCGAGCTGCTGCGCCGGCTGCGCTTCGATCGCCGCCTGACGCGGGTACGCGACGTGCTCGCGCTGCTGCTCGCGGCGGCGGCGAGCCCGCTGATCGCCGCGACCCTCGGCGTCGGCTGCCTCGTCGGCGGCAACGTGCAGCCCGCCGCCGCCTTCGCCGCGCTGTGGAAGCTCTGGTGGATCGGCGACGCGCTCGGCGCGCTGATCGTCACGCCGGTGCTGATCGTGTGGGGGCGAGATTCGCTGCCGAGGCGGCGCGGCGCGCCGTTCGAGGCGGCCGCGCTGCTCGCCGCCCTGGTTGCGGTCAGCGCGCTCGCGTTCAGCGAAGCGCCCGCGGCGCAGCTCTCCGAGTACATCATCTTCCCGTTTCTCATGTGGGGCGCGCTGCGCTTCGGGCCCGCGGGCAGCGCCGTGGTCGCGCTCGCCGCGTACGTGTTCGAGGCCTATGCCACGATCCGCGGCTTCGGTCCGTTTCCGGCGACGGAGCCCGGAGCGGCGCTCGTGCTGCTGCAGGGCTTCATGGGGGTGGCGGCCGTGACCGGCCTCGTGCTCGCCGCGATCACGGTGCAGAGCCGCAGCGCGCACGAGAGCGCGCAGCGGAGCGAGCAATGGCTGCTGCTCGCGCTGCGCGCCGCGCGCGCGGGCGCCTGGGACTGGGACCTCGTGACCGGCAAGACGCGCCGCTCGCCGGGCCTCGAGCTGGTGCTGGGGCTGCCGCCCGGGGGCCTCGGCGACACGCAGGACGCGCTGCGCGAGCGCATCGCGCCCGAGGACCGCGCGCGCTTCGAGGCCGAGATGCGCCGCGCGATCGAGACGCGCTCGCGCTACAGCGTCGAGGTGCGGCTCGCGCGCGAGGACGGGACGACCGCGTGGGCGGACACGCGCGGCGAGGTGGTGACCGACCCGTCGGGCAACCCGGTGCGCATGGTCGGCATCGCGATCGACGTCAGCCGCCAGAAGGAGCTCGAGCAGGAGCTGCGCCGCCAGGCGGACCAGCTCGCCGAGGCCGACCGGCGCAAGACCGAGTTCCTGGCGATGCTCTCGCACGAGCTGCGCAACCCGCTCGCGCCCATCGTGCACGCCGTCGACCTGCTCGACAGCGCCGACCCGAAGACGCGGCTGCAGGCGCAGGCCGTGATCCGCCGCCAGGCGGCGCACCTCGCGCGCATCGTCGGCGACCTGCTCGACGTGTCGCGCATCAGCCGCGGCGCGATCCGGCTCGAGCCGCGCCGGGTGGCGCTCGCCGATCTCGTCGCGACCGCGGCGGAGGAGTGGCGGCACATGATGGCCGAGCGCGGCCAGGCGCTGTCGATCGATCTCCCGCCCGAGCCGGTATGGCTCGAGGCCGACCCGACGCGCTTCGCGCAGGTGATCTCGAACCTCGTGCACAACTCGGCGAAGTTCACGCCGCACGGCGGCCGCATCGCGATCCGCGCGGAGACTCGCGGCAAGGCGCTGCGGCTGTCGGTGCGCGACACGGGCGCGGGCATCGCGGCCGAGATCCTGCCGCAGGTCTTCGAGGTCTTCGTCCAGGGCGCGCCGCCGTTCGACCGCGCGCAGGGCGGTCTCGGACTCGGCCTCGCGCTGGTGCGGCGCCTGGTGGAGCTGCACGGCGGAACGGTCGAGGCGCTGAGCGACGGGCCGGGGAAGGGGAGCGAGTTCGTCGTGCGCATGCCGCTCGCGGCGGCGCCGGTGGAGGCACCGGCGCCTTCCGGCGAGGCGGCGCCCGCGGCGGCCCTGCGCATCCTGGTCGTCGAGGACAATCAGGATGCGCGCGAGACGCTGCGCGCCCTGCTGGAGAGCGACGGCCACGAGGTCCTCGCGCTCGCCGACGGCGCCGAGGCACTCGAGCAGGCGAAGGCGTTCGCGCCCGACGTCGCGCTGCTCGACCTGGGCCTTCCGGGAATGGACGGCTACGCGCTCGCCCGCGCGCTGCGCGCGACGCCCGAGGGCGCCGGCATCTTCATCGCCGCGATCTCGGGCTACGGGCAGGCGGAGGATCGGGCGAAATCGAAGGCCGCGGGATTCGACCGGCACCTGGTCAAGCCGGTCGATCCGGAGCGGCTGCGCCAATTGCTGCTGCGCCAGCCCGAGCGCTCGCCCGGGGCGTGACGCGATTCAGCGCTCGCGCGGCGCGCCGGCGAGCAGGGTCTTCAGCTTCTGCAGATCGACCGGCTTGGTCAGGTGGTAGTCGAACCCGGCTTCCTGCGACAGCCTGCGGTCTTCGTCGCGTCCGTACCCGGTGAGCGCGATCAGCAGCGCGCGGCCGTTGCCGGATTGCCGGCGCACGCGCCGCGCGACCTCGTAGCCGTCCATTCCCGGAAGGCCGATGTCGAGCAGGATCACCTCCGGCCGGAACGCCGCGACGGTCTCGAAGGTCTGCGCGCCGTCGCGCGCCGTCTTCACCTCGTGCCCCGCGGCGCTCAGCAGCTCGGCGAGGCTGTGCGCCGAATCTTCGTTGTCGTCGACCACGAGGACGCGGTGCGGCGCGGATCCGCCGCTACCCTCGACGCTGCCCGCCTGTGCGGGCTCGGAATCCTGCGGTGACGATGTCTCGTCCGCTTCTTCGAGGATGGGCAGGTGGACGATGAATTCGCTGCCCTTCCCCAGTCCGGCGCTGCGGCCTTCGACACGGCCGCCGTGCAGCTCGACCAGGCTGCGCACCAGCGTGAGGCCGATGCCCAGGCCGCCCTGTGCGCGCTCGAGCGAGCGGTCGGCCTGCACGAACAGGTCGAACACGCGGGGCAGCGTGTCCTCGCTGATGCCGATGCCGTCGTCCTTGACCCGGATGACGGCCTCGCGCCCGCCGTGTTCGCCGGGCGCCGTCGCGACCGAGAGCCACACGTGTCCGCCGCGGCGCGTGAACTTGGCGGCGTTGTTGAGCAGGTTGCCGAGGATCTGCTCGAGCCGAGTCGGATCCGCGTCGACGTAGACCGCCTGCGGCGGCAGCGCGACGGAAAGGTGCAGCCCGTTCGCGCCCATTACCGGACGCGCCGCCTCGACCGCGCTCGCGACGATGGCGCCCAGTCGCACGCGCTCGCGCTGGAGCTCGACCTTGCCGCGCGTGATGCGCGAGACGTCGAGCAGATCGTCGACGAGGCGGGGGAGGTTGCGGATCTGCCGCTCCATCATCGGCAGCGCGGCGGGCAGCGCCTCGGCGGCATTGTTCTTCGTCTTCAGCAGATGCACGGCGTTGTGCAGCGGCGCGAGCGGGTTGCGCAGCTCGTGCGCCATGACCGCGAGGAACTGGTCCTTGCTGCGATGCGCGGCGGCGAGCTCCTCGACGCGCTGCTCCAGGTCGCTCGCGAGCCGCGTGCGCTCGCTCACGTCCTCGATCGCGAGCAGCACGAGCGGCGCGGCGCCGGCGTCCTGCACCAGCCGGCGGGCATTCAGGCGCAGGGTCTTGCGCCCCAGCGTCGGGAACTCGGCCTCCATCTCGTAGTCCTCGAACGGGAGGTCGCGCCGAAGCACTTCGGCCATGCGCTCGCGCAGCTCCGGGATGTTCCATTGCCGCTCGGCGAGATCGTACAGGGCGCGGTTCTCGACCTGGGCAGGCGAGCACTGGAACGTCTGGTAGAACGAACGGCTCGCGGTGCGCACGCGCAGGTCGCCGTCCAGCACGAGCATCGGCTCGCGCACCGTCGCTACGATGCTCTGCGCGTACTGCCGCGCGCGGCGCAGCGTATCGACGTCGATCAGCGTCAGCACGGCGCCGTCGATCTTGTTGTCGAGCGTCCGGTAGGGCCTGATGCGCAGCGAGTACCAGGTGCCATGCTTGTCCTGGACCTCGACCTCCTTGGTCGCGAGCGTGTCCATGACCCCGAGCAGGATCGGCTGCAGGTCCCCGAGGCTCAGGTTCAGGTTGATGTTGGCCATTGGCCGGCCGAGGTCGGCGGGAATGAGCCCGAGGATGCGCTCGGCCATCGGCGTGAAGCGCCGGATGCGCAGGTCGTGCCCGACCATGATGATCGGCATCTGCACGCTGTCGAGCAGGTTGACAAGGTCGCTGTTGATCAGGCCGAGCTCGCGGTTGCGGTGCTGCAGCTCGTCGTTGACGGTGGCGAGCTCCTCGTTGCTCGACTGGATCTCCTCCTTCGAAGTCTCGAGCTCCTCGTTGGTGCTCTGCAGCTCCTCGTTCGCGGACTGCACCTCCTCGTTCGCCGACTGCAGCTCCTCGTTGATCACCTCCTGTTGGTCGATCACCGACTGCAGGTATTCGCGCGTCACCGCCAGCTCCTGCGTCAGGCGCGCCACCTCGGCCTCGTCCGGGGACGGCCCGCCTCTGCGCGCGGCGCCTGCCGCGCGGGGCAGCGCTGCGCGCCGGCGCTCGATCGCGACGGCATGTTGTCCGGTTTCCTGGAAGAGGATCAGCAACCCGGCCCGGCCCGGCGCGCGTCCGGCCGCCGGCTTGAGCGGGATGACTTCGACGTCGACGGTGCGCTGGCCGCCGTTCGCTTTCACCCGCACGCCTTCCTCGCGCACCGGGGTTCCCGTCTTGCGCGCCCGCGCGATCACCGCGCGCAAAGGCACCAGCAGCCCCTCGCGCGCCATCTTGAGCAGGTTGTGGCTCGCCTTGCCCGGTCCGGGCGTGAGGCACACGCCGGTGTCGCCGCGGAACTGCATGATCTCCAGGTTCTCGTCGACGAGCACGCCGGCGGGCGCGTACTTCGTGAGCAGCAGGCGGTCGGCTTCCTTTTGCAGGTCCGCTTCGTCGAGCGCCGCCGTGCCGAACGGGCGCGTCGCTGCGCTCGCGCGCGCTCCGCGGTAGTCGCGGCCCGCGAGGCTGGGCGCGGGCCGCCCGGAGCCGGGCTTCTTCAGAAAGATCTTCTGCTTCGTGTCTTCGACTTCGAACAGGTCGCGGAAGCCGCCGACCGTCTCGGAGCTGCCGAGGACGAGCACGCCGCCCGGGTTGAGCGCGTAGTGCAGCAGCGGCAGGATCTTCTGCTGCATCGCCGGCTCGAGGTAGATGAGCAGGTTGCGGCAGGTGATGATGTCCATGCGCGAGAACGGCGGGTCGGCGAGCACGTTGTGCTGCGCGAACACGCACATGTCGCGGATCTGTTTCGTGACGCGGTAGTGGCCGTCGGTCTCGACGAAGAAGCGGCGTATGCGCTCGGGCGAGACGTCGCGGACGATCGTCCGGGGATAGATCCCGGCGCGCGCCTTCTCGAGCGCGGCGCCGTTCAGGTCGGTGGCGAAAAGCTGGATCGGCGTGGGCAGGGGCCGGCTCTCGGCGAATTCGGCGAGCACGATGGCGAGCGAATAGGCCTCCTCGCCGCTCGAACAGCCGAGCACCCACACGCGCAGCGCCTGGTCGGGCGCGCGACCCTTGAACAACGCGGGGAGCACGCGCTCGCGGAGCGCCTCGAAGGCCTCGCGGTTGCGGAAGAAATGCGTGACGCCGATCAGGATGTCCTGGTACAGCGCCGTCAGCTCGTCGTGGTCCTGTTTCAGGACGGCGAGGTACTTGGCCGGATTCTCCACGCCCGCCACCGCCATGCGCCGCGTAATGCGCCGCTGCAGCGTGTTCGTCTTGTATTGCCCGAAGTTGACGCCGGTCGTCTGGTGCAGCAGCTCGAGCACGCGGGCGAAGTCGGGGCCCTGCGCCGGGTTCGGTCCCCCGGCGCTCCCGGGCGCGGCCTCGTGATCGGTGTAGACGTGAGGATGGCGCGCGAGCTCCGCGATCTTTCTCGCGATGCCCTCCGGGGGCAGGATGAAATCGACGCAGCCGGCGGCGATCGCGCTGCGCGGCATGCCGCGGTGCTCCGCGGTGTCGTCCTGCGCGAAGGTGATGCCCCCGGCCGCCTTGATCTCCGCCATTCCCGCGGTGCCGTCGTTCGCGGTGCCCGAGAGAATCACGCCGATGGCCTGGTGGCCGCGGTCGCGGGCGAGGGAGCCCAGGAACTGGTCCACCGGATGATGCACGGCCGGCGCGCTCTTGCGCGGCTGCAGCTGCAGCACGCCGCCGGAGATGGTCATGCTGCGGTCGGGCGGGATCACGTAGACGCGATTCGGCCGCACCGCCGGCTCGTCCTTCACCTCGGCGACGGGGAGCTTCGTCTCGCGCGACAGGATGTCGGCGAGCATGCTCGCGTGCGTGGGCGCGAGGTGCTGCACCAGTACGAACGCCATTCCGGTGTCGCGCGGCAGCGCGCTCAGGAATTGCTTGAACGCTTCGAGCCCTCCGGCGGAGGCGCCGACGCCGACGATGGGAAACAGGGACTCCTTCGGCGCCCCGGCGCGCTTGGCCGATGCGGGAACGGCGCGCTTGGACTTCTGGGTCACGAGGATTGTGGACCGGCTGCGCTCCCGGGGGGGCGGGTTGATCACTCTATACGCGTTCCGGGGAAAAGAACAGATACGTCGTTTGCGGCGTATCGGATTGGCCGGAAACAACTTAATGCGAACCCCGACGTGCCGTGGGGGCACGACAAAAGACGGCGCTTTCGCGGCGCGCGTGCAGAACTTTTAGCGCTGGTGCTCTTCTTCCGGGCCGGCGTCCTCGTCGCCTTCGGGAGGGACCTCGGACTCGCTGTCTCCGCGGTTCGTCTTCGTCGGCTTCACGCCCAGCGCGTCGGTCTCGTCGCGCTCGATCGGCCGCGGTTTCTCCTGCGGCTGGCGCTGCTTCTCCTTCGGTTGCTGCTCCTGCGGCTGCTTCTTCGGTTGCATAATGATGAGTCTCCTGGGTCGTCAGCCGCCGTGGCGGAATTCGGGGTAGAGCGTCATGCCGCCGTCGATGAACAGCGTGGTGCCCGCGACGTAGTCGGCGTCGTCGGAGGCGAGCCACGCCACGGCGCGGCCGACGTCGTCGGGCTCGCCGATGCGCCCGTAGGGGATGAAGTTCAGCAGCGCGCGCATCGCCTTCTCGGTTTCCCACGCGGGCCGGTTGATGTCGGTGCGGATCGCGCCCGGCGCGACCGAGTTGACGCGGATCTTCTGCTCGAGCACCTCCTGCGCGAGGCTCTTCATCAGCATCGAGATGCCGCCTTTCGAGGCCGCGTAGTTGACGTGGCCCGCCCAGGGAATGATCTCGTGCACCGACGAGACGAAGACGATCTTGCCCGCCGAGCGCGAGACCTCGGGCTTCAGGCCGCGCCGCAGGAACTCGCGCACCGCCGCGCGCGCACACAGGAAATAGCCGGTGAGGTTGACGTCGATCACTCTCTGCCAGTCGGCGAGCGAGAGGTCCTTGAACGGCGCGTCCTTCTGGATGCCCGCGTTGGCGACGAGGATGTCGACGGTGCCGAAGCGCGCGACCGTGTCCGAGAAGAGGCGTTCGACCTCCGCCTCGCGCGACACGTCGGCCTGGAGCGCGATCGCGCGGCCGCCCGCGCGCTCGATCTCGGCGACCACGACCTTCGCATCGTCGGGCGACGACCGGTAATCGACGGCGACCGCTGCGCCCGCGCGCGCGAGCGCGAGCGCGCAGCCCCGGCCGATGCCGGAGGAGGCGCCCGTCACCAGCGCGACCTGGTTGCGGAGCGGCTGTTCCATCTCCGGTAGGACCGTCCGCCCGGAAATGGTTCCGCGCGGCTACTCCAGGTGGATGTCGTGCTCCTTGACGATGCGCGCCCAGCGGCGCACCTCGGCGTCGACGAACTCGCGGAAGTCCTCGGGCGACTTCGACAGCGTCACCGGCAGCGAGGCGCTCACGAACGCGTCGTGCACGGGCTTGCGGCCCATCGCGGCGATGGTCGCGGCGAACAGGCGATCGACGATCGCGCGCGGCGTCTGCGCCTGGAAGAAAAGGCCGTTCCAGTTCTCGCTGCCGACTCCGGGGAATCCCGCCTCGGCCATGGTCGGCACGTCGGGCAGCTCGGACACGCGCTCGCGCGACGTGGTCGCGAGCGCCTTCATGCGCCCGGCCTTGACGTGCGGGATCACCGACGACATGGTGAGAAAGGAGAAGTGCACCTCGCCGTTGATGATCGAGGTGATCGCCGAGCCCGCGCCCTTCGAGGGGATCAGCACCACCTTGATGCCCTGCCGGGCCGCGAGGTCGAGCGTGTCGAGGTGCGAGTACGAGCCGAGCGGGTTGGAGTAGTTCAGCTCGCCGGGGCGCGCGCGCGCGTACGCGATCAGCTCCTTGACGGTGTTCGGCGGCAGGTGAGGGCTGGTGACGAGGATCGTCGGCACCGAGGCGACCAGCGTCACCGGCGCGAGGTCCTTCACGGGATCGAACTTCAGCCGCCCGGCGAAGCCGCTCGCGTTGATGGCGTTGGTCGAGATGTTGCCGACGAGCAGCGTGGTGCCGTCGGCAGGCGCCTTCGCGGCGATCTCGACGCCGATGTTGCCCGAGGCGCCCGGGCGGTTCTCGATCACGAACGGCTGGCCCAGCGACTCGGCGAGCGCCGGCCCGAGGATGCGCGCGACCAGGTCGGTCGCGCCGCCGAGCGCGAACGGCACGATCACGCGCACGGGGCGCGTCGGCCATTGCTGGGCTTCCGCGGGGAAAGCGAACGCGAGAAACAGAAGCGCGACGAACGCGCGGGCGCCACATCTCATTCTCGATTCCTCCTCTGCAGCGGGCTAGTTTAGCGGACTCGCGCGCGCTTGCGCCCGAAGTCCCAGCGCAGCGGCTGAAGCGCCGGCGTCTCGACCTTCGCGCCGCGCAGGCGCCGGCGTCCCTCGGTCCAGCTGCGCGCGGGCGCTTCGCTATCGGCGAGGCCGAGCTTCTCGATCAGGCGGCGCGCGTCGAAGGGCGCGCGCACCTTCACGTCGTTGTCGAAGTAGCAGTAGACGTCGCGCTTGCGCGCCCAGCCCCGGATCTTCGCCGCCCAGCGCTCGAGCGCGGCGTCGCCGTAGCCGCTCGCGTAGAGCGCCTTGTCGCCGTGCAGCCGCAGGTACATGAAGTCGGAGGTGACGCGCTCGAGCAGGGGCCATTTCCCCGCGGTGTCGGCGACGACCAGCGCGATGCGGTGGCGCTCGAGCTGCGCGAGGAAGCCCTCGTCGAGAAAGCTCTCGTGCCGGATCTCGACCGCATGGCGCAGCCGGTAGTTCGCGTCGATCGCGAGCCGCGCGCGGCCGGTCATGCGGGAGTCGCGCCGGCGCGCGAGCGCGAGGGCCTGCTCGGCGTCGCGCGGCAGCAGCGCGAAGAAGTCCTCGAAGCGCTCCGCGTCGTAGCGGAACTGCGGCGGGAACTGCCACAGGAACGGGCCGAGCTTCTCGCGCAGGTTGAATACGCCGGAGGCGAAGAAGTTCGCGAGCGGCTTCTCGATCTCGCGCAGCCGGCGCACGTGCGTGATGAAGCGCCCGCCCTTGACGCCGAACACGAAGCCGGGCGGGGTCTCGGCGTACCACTCGGCGTAGCTCTGCGGCGTCTGCAGCGAGTAGAACGAGCCGTTGATCTCGATGGTCGGCAGCACGCGCGCGGCCCAGGCGAGCTCGCGGTGCTGCGCGAGGCCGGGCGGATAGAACACGCCGCGCCAGGGCGGATAGCGCCATCCCGAGATGCCGATGTAGACGCCCATGGCGCCAGCATGACCGCGCGCGGTCACGCGACGTTGCGCGCCGGCCGCGCCGTTCGGCCTATCGAAGGCGCGCGCTAAGCGCCGGGGCCGTTCGGGACGGTCTGCGGTCGCGCGAGCAGCTCGCGCAGCAGCTCGAGGTCCACGGGCTTGGCGAAATGCCGCGCGATGCCCGCGTTCAGGCTGCGCTCGAGGTCCTCTTCCTGCGCGTAGCCGCTGACGGCGATGAGCAGCAGCTCGTCCTCGCCGAAATGGGACTTGAGCCGGTCGGCCAGCTGATATCCGTTCAGGCCGGGCAGCCCGATGTCGAGCAGCGCCACGTCGGGCCGGAAATCGCGCGCGGCCTCGAGGGCGCTCGTGCCGTCGTACGCGACCTGGACCACGTGGCCCCAGCTGCGCACCGCGGCCGCGAGCGTGTCGGCGGCATCGCGGTTGTCCTCCACGACCAGCACGCGGCGGGCGCTCTCGGCCGCTTCGGGCGCCTTCCGGGTGTCCTGGCCGCTCCCGGCCGCCGCCTGCTCGGCGAGCGGCAGGCGCACGACGAACTCGCTGCCCATGCCGGGTCCGGCGCTCTCGGCGTGGACCGTCCCCCCGTGCAGGCGCACCAGCCGGTCGACGAGCGTGAGCCCGACGCCGAGCCCGCCTTCCGAGCGGTCGAGCGAGCGGTCGCCCTGCACGAACAGCTCGAAGATCTTCGGCAGCAGGTCGCGCGGGATGCCGACGCCGTTGTCGCGAACCGAGACCACGGCGTTCGCGCCATCGCGCCTCACGGCGCACGAGACGACGCCGCCTTCCGGGGTGTACTTGGCCGCGTTGTTCAGCAGGTTGAGGATCGCCTGCGAGAGCCTCACCATGTCGCCTTCGACGGTGACGGGCTCGTCCGCGAGCCGCACCTTGAGCGTGTGCCGGCGCGCGTCGAGCACCGGCCGGCTCGACTCGATCGCCCGCTCGACCGCGAGATTCAAGTCGATGGGCATCTTGTGCACGATGATCTTGCCGCTCGTGATGCGCGTGACGTCGAGCAGGTCGTCGACCAGGCGCGCGAGCTGCGAGACCTGCCGGTCGATCACGTCGCGGCACCACTCGCTCGCAGTGGGATCGAGCTTCTTGCGCGACATCACGTGCACGGCGTTGCGGATCGGCGCGAGCGGATTGCGCAGCTCGTGGCCGAGCATGGCGAGGAACTCGCTCATCTGGCGCCGGCCTTCCTCGAGCGCCTCGACGTGCTTGCGCTCGGTCATGTCGCGCGTCACCTTGGAGTAGCCCCGCAGCACGCCGTCCTCCCCGTACAGCGGCGTGATCACGACGTTGGCCCAGAACAGCGACTTGTCCCTGCGCACGCGCCAGCCCTCGTCCTCGAGGCGGCCCTCCTTGCGCGCGACCGTCAGCTCGTACTCGGGCCAGCCGCGCTCGAGCGCCTCGGGCGGGTAGAACACCGAGAAGTGCTGTCCGATGATCTCCTCGGGCCTGTAGCCCTTGATGCGCTGCGCACCGGCGTTCCAGCTCACCACGCGGCCCTGCGGATCCAGCATGAAGATGGCGTAGTCCTTCACGCCCTCGACCAGCATGCGGAAGCGCTCCTCGCTCGCGCGCACGCGCTCCTCGTGCGCGCGCCGCTCGCTCAGGTCGCGCGTGACCTTGCCGAAGCCGCGCAGCTCGCCCGACGAGCGGTCGTAGAGCGCGGTGATGACGACGTTCGCCCAGAAGCGCGAGCCGTCCTTGCGCAGGCGCCAGCCCTCGTCCTCGAAGCGGCCGTCGCGCTTCGCCATCTCGAGCTCCTGCTGCGGCCACTGCGCGGCGATGGCGTCGGGCGGATAGAACGTCGAGAAATGCCGGCCGATGATTTCTTCGGCGGCGTAGCCCTTGATGCGCTGCGCGCCCGCGTTCCAGGTGGCGACGCGGCCCTCGGGATCGAGCATGAAGATCGCGTAGTCCCGCACGCTCTCCACGAGCAGGCGGAAACGGTCTTCGCTGCGATCTTTTCGAGGTTCCTCGGACATGACTCCCTGTGCCGCTCCGGCGAAGCCGAAAACTCTAACCCAAGTGTCGGAAGCGCCGCAATGACGGCGTCGCAGCGACAACCGATGCTCCGGATAGTTCCCGCCGGGTTGCGCTATTCGCCCGAAGGCCCGGCCGGCGCGTCGTCCGCGGCTTCCCGCGGATCGCCGAAGTAGGACTTGCAGTCCTCGCAGCGGTAGATCGTCTGCCGCAGGCCGAGCTTCGGGTCGCGGCGCGTCACCACGGTGTGGCTCTTCGAGAGGCACAGCGGGCACACGATCCCCGCGACCGGGCCGGCAAAGCGCTCTCGCGAAACCATGGGCTCAGGATCTATCCGATCCGGAATCGTTCTTGCCGTCGAACTCGCGCGCGTCGCCGAAGTAGGATCGGCAGTCGCCGCAGAGGTAGACGGTCTGCAGAATCCCGCGCTTGGGGTCGCGCCTGGCGATCAGCGAGTAGCTCTGCGACAGGCACAGCGGGCACAGCAGGCCCTGGACGGGCTTGTTGAACAGTTCGCGAGGCGCCATTGCTTTTATGTTTCGATCGACGTACCCCCGCTGCAGGCGGTGGCGCGGGCGAATTCTAAATCAAAAAAGCAGGTCCTTCGCTTCGCTCAGGACGACATCATTCCGGGCTGAACGCCTGGATGCCGGTCTGCGCGCGGCCGAGGATCAGGGCGTGGATGTCGTGCGTGCCCTCGTAGGTGTTGACGACCTCGAGGTTGAGCATGTGGCGCACGACACCGAACTCGTCGGAGATGCCGTTGCCGCCGAGCATGTCGCGCGCGAGTCGCGCGATGTCGAGCGACTTGCCGCACGAGTTGCGCTTCAGGATCGAGGTCATCTCGGGCGCGTCGGCGCCCTCGTCCTTGAGGCGGCCGAGGCGCAGGCAGCCCTGGAGCCCGAGCGCGATCTCGGTCTGCATGTCGGCGAGCTTCTTCTGCACCAGCTGGTTCGCCGCGAGCGGCCGGCCGAACTGCTTGCGGTCGAGCACGTACTGCCGCGCGCGGTGCCAGCAGTCCTCGGCGGCGCCGAGCGCGCCCCACGCGATGCCGTAGCGGGCGGAATTGAGGCAGGCGAAGGGGGCCTTGATCCCGGCGGCGTCGGGCAGGCGGTGGGAGTCAGGGACGAACACGTCGTCCATCACGATCTCGCCGGTGATCGAGGCGCGCAGGCCGATCTTGCCGTGGATCTCGGGGGCGGAGAGTCCGGCCCAGCCCCGCTCCAGCAGCAGGCCGCAGATGGCGCCGGCCTCGTCCTTGGCCCAGACCACAAAGAGGTCGGCGATCGGGGCGTTGCTGATCCAGGTCTTGGTGCCGGAGA
>DATDMW010000178.1:0-5695 GCA_036518595.1 Burkholderiales bacterium | reverse complement strand
GCTTCACCTGCGGATCCTCGCCCTTCGCGCGCTTCCGCGCCTCTTCCTCGGCGCGCTCGATCTCTTCCTTCTCCTTCTCGTTCTTCGGCTCCGCGTCGCGCGCAGCCTGCTCGACCTTGCCGGACTTCACGAATTTCTCCTCGGCCTGGTCGAACTCGCGCGCCGCGTCGTAGTTGCCTTCGCCCTGCAGGTCCTTGCTCTTCGCCATCTCGTCTCTCCTGTCGAAGCTCAACCGGGCATGCGGCTGAGCGAGCGCTGCAGCGACGCCGATTCGGGGTTGCTCACGTTGCGGCGGACGAGGATGTCGGTCGGCGTGACGGCCTTGCCGTAGTAGGCCTTGTTCGCCGCCTCGTCGGGCTGGATGTACGAGCCGCCGACCGAGAGGCCGGCGTACGCACCGCGCGACCTGGCGTACGAAAGCACGTCCGCCGTCACGTCGCGCTGCGCGCCGACGCCCACCGGCCCCGCGGCGACGCTCGCGTCGGCGCCGAGGTCGAACTTCGGGTTGAGCAGCGCGTTCACGGCCTTGTCGGTCATGAGCAGCATGACGACCTCGGACACGTCGGCGCCGGCCTGCAGGCCGACGCTCGCCGAGGCGAGCTTGTAGAACGCCGGGCTCGACCACCGGCCGCCCGGCTCGCGCAAGAGCGCCACGGCCTCGGCGCCGCCGCCGCCCAGGATGAATCCGCCGCGGCCCAGGCGCGGAGCGATCACGACGCCTTTGGCGTCTTTCAGCCGCTCGCGGAAGCCGGCCATCTGCGTATCGTTGCGGAATTCCTCGAGCGTCGCCTGCGCGCGGCTCACCTCGGTCTTGCTGACGTCGCTCGGGTCGTGCCCGCGGTTGATCGTCGAGCAGCCGGCGAACGCCGCGACCACGGCGATCGATGCCCACTGCGCCATTCGTCTTACTTGGGGTGTCATGGTGTGCCTCCTCGAGCGTTGTTCGACGCTGAGTTGGACACCGCGACGCCCGGAAAATCCGGCCGATCTCGACCGGCCGGCTGCGCCGAACGGACTACTTGCCCTTCCAGACGGGCTTGCGCTTGCCGAGGAACGCCTCCATCCCCTCGCGGAAATCCTGGCTCATGTAGCACATCAGCACCAGATCGTTGCCCGCGCCGTGCGGCACCTCGGGACGAAGGCGCAGGACCGCCTCCTTGGTCGCCTGCAGCGTGAGCGGCGCGTGGCTCGCGACGGTGCGCACGATCTCCTCGGCGCGCTTGAGCAGAGCGGCCTGGTCGTCGCACAGCTCGCTCACGAGGCCCTTGTCGAGCGCCTCGTCGGCCTCGATCAGGCGCGCGCGAAACACGATGTCCTTCACCAGCGCGGGCCCGACGAGGTACACCAGGCGCGAATAGCTCGCGAGCGACAGGCAGTTGCCGAGCGTGCGAGCGACCGGGAAGCCGTACTTCATCTCGCGCGAGGCGATGCGCAGGTCGCAGCACGCGGCGATGCTCGCGCCGCCGCCCGTGCACGCGCCGTGGATCGCGGCCACCGTCGGCACGCGGCAGCGCTCGATCGCGTTCATCACGCGGTCGATCCTCGCCTCGTACGCGAGCGCGTCCTCCTCCTTGTCGAAGGCGCGGAACTGCGAGATGTCGGTCCCGGCCGCGAACGCCTTGTCGCCGCCGCCCGTGATCAGGATCGCGCGCAGCGAGCGGTCCTCGTTCGCCGCGTTGCAGATCTCGGCGAGCCGGTCGTACATCGCGAAGGTGAGCGCGTTGCGCGCCTGCGGGCGGTTGAAGGTGACGTACGCGACGCCGTCGCGCACCTCGTGCAGCAGCTCGGTGGTCATTTCTTCTCTCTCATTCGCGGTACGAGGGATCGATCTTGTCGAGCTTCCGGAGCAGCGCCGGCCACTCCAGCACGCCGAACGGCCGGCGCGTCTGCGGCAGGTACAGCCGGTACGACGCGTCGATCACGTCCTGCGGCGGCAGCTGCAGCTCGACGTTGCATGAGAGCGCCGCGACCTGCACCTGGCAGGCGCGCTCGAGGCGGAAGATGTTGTTGAACGCCTCGGCGATCGAGCCGCCGACCACGAGCAGCCCGTGGTTGCGCAGGATCATCCCGGCGTGCTCGCCCAGGTCGCGCACCAGGCTCGCCTGCTCGGCCTCGTCGATCGCGACGCCCTGGTAGTCGTGGTAGGCGATCTTCGCGAAGCGCATCGACGTCTGCGCGATCGGCATCAGCCCGCACTTCATCGCCGACACCGCCATGCCCGCGACCGTGTGCGTGTGGATCACGCAGTCGACGTCGTGGCGCGCGCCGTGGATCGCGCCGTGGATCACGTAGCCCGCCTTGTTGAAACCGAGCTCGGTCGGGTTGAAGAGCACGTTGCCCGCCAGGTCGAGCTTGATGAAGCACGACGCGACCATCTGGTCATACAGCAGCCCGTACGGGTTGATCAGGAACGCGTTCTCCTCGCCCGGGACGCGCGTGCTGATGTGGTTCGCGCTCATCTCGGTCATGCCGTACACGTCCATCAACCGGTACGCGGCCGCGAGGTCGACGCGCTTGCCCCACTCCTCCTTGCTGACCTGCTGGCGGACGGTCTTGCCTTTCCTCAGGGACTGGACGGCCATGGCAGCTTCTCCGGCGGGGAACCGGAGAAGTATACAGCGCGCGCGATTTTCAGGCCGCGGCCGAGACGGCCGGATCGGCGGCGGAAGCGGCCTGCTTGCGCGCCGCCTCGAGCGAGACGCGGCGGTCGGTGTCGCTCTCCATGCCGTCGTAGCTGATGTAGTCGAAGCTGCCTTCGTACGAGATGATCTTCGCGGGGTTGCCCATCACCACCCCGCGCGCCGGCACCGAGCGCGTCACCACCGAGCCGGCGCAGATCATGGCGTCGTCGCCGATGGTGAGGTTGCCGATGATCACGGAGTGCGCCCCGATGAACACGCGGTTGCCGATCGTCGGCGTCCAGCGCTTCGCGCCTTTCACCACGATACCGATGGTCACGTTCTGCCCGACGTTGCAGTTGTGGCCGATGCGGCCGAAGCGCGGCAGGATGATCGTGCCGTAGTGCCCGATGTAGAAGCCCTCGCCGATGTTGCACTCGCGCGGGATGCAGATCCCGGTGACGATCTCCACCGTCTTCTGCAGCAGCGCGGTGAACGTCTTCAGGATGTTCTTCGGGACGCCCGGCCGCATGCCGTGCAGGATCCCGCGCGAGAAGCGGTACGCGCAGCTCGCCCAGAAGCCCTGCGTGAGAAAGATCGTGGTCAGCGCCGACTCCTCGGTCGCCCGGTAGCGCCGGTAGTCGGTATGGATGAGGTGGCACCATTCCGGCAGGCGGATGGCGGGCACGTGAAAGCGGCGCAGCACCGGCAGGCTCCTCATACCGTCTCCACCAGGAGCGGCGGCGTGTGCTGGTAGCGCGCGCTCGCGCGTTTGCGACGGATGTCGTCGTAGACGCGCTCCACCTGGTCCTCGGAGAGCTCCGTCGCGGGAGCCGTCTCGGACGCGGGCACCGAATGGTCGAGCGCGTACAGGCACAGGTCGAGCTTGGCGAGCGGCACCGAGAAGAAGAACTCTTCCTGCGTCTGCGCGAGCGAGTACGTGTCGGTGGTCGGCGGCCGCCGGCGCACCTCGGCGGGCACGCCGAGGAACTCGGCCAGCCGGTACACCTGCGTCTTGTACAGGTGCGCGATCGGCTTCACGTCGGCCGCGCCGTCTCCGTTCTTGACGAAGAAGCCCTGGTCGTACTCGAGGCGGTTGGGCGTCCCGGCGACCGCGTAGTTCAGGCGGTCGGCGTGGTAGTACTCGATCTGCTTGCGCGTGCGCTGCTTCATGTTGGTCGCGGCGACGATGCCGAGCGCGACGTGCAGCGGCGGGCGCGCGCGGTGCTGCGTCCCGTCGGGCGACTCGATCACGAGCTGGTGCACGTTGTAGCCGCGGCCCGCGAGCACGTCGGGGAGCACCAGCTTGCACCTGAACTCCGGCGTGTACTCGGGGAACACCTCGCGGATGAACTCGTCGCGCCTGCGGTAGCAGCCGGCGGCGGCGAGGATCGGCGTGATGTCCTCGAGCGCGCTCTCGATGCCGAAAGCCTCGGCGACCCCGCGCCCGAGGCGCAGGCTGTCGGGCTCCGAGTCCTGCTCGGGCGTGACCAGCCCGAACACGTGCTCGGGCCCGAGCGCGCGCACGGCGAGCGCGGCGACCACGCTCGAGTCGACGCCGCCCGAAAGACCCACCACCACGCCGCGCTTGCGCAGGTGCTTGAGCACCTGCTCGCGCAGCACGGCGGCGATGTCGTCGGCGACCGTTTCCGGGTCGATGTCGAGCGCGTGCGCCGAGAAAGCGAGCGCCGGCGCGATGTCGCGCAGGTCCGAATAGACATGGGTCATGGCGCGACCGCCTCCGCGTCGGCGGCGGGAAGCCCGAGCACCCGGCGCGCGGCCTCCGCCTGCAGCTGGCTGCGGCGGATCTTGCCCGTCGGGCCCTGCGGCAGCTCGCTGCGGAACTCGACCGCGCCGGGCACCATGAAGCTCTCGAGGTGCGCGGCGCAGTGCGCGATGACGCCGCGCTCGGTCAGGCCCGAGTCGGGCTCGGCGACGACGACCGCGCGGATCGCCTGCCCGAGCACCGCGTCTGGAACGCCGATCACCGCCGCGTGCCGGATGCCCGGCAGCGCGTAGATCACGTTCTCGACCTCCTTCGGGCTCACCTTCTCTCCCGCGGTCTTGATGATGTCATCCTTGCGCCCGACGAAGTAGAGATAGCCGTCGGCGTCGGCTTTGAACAGGTCGCCGGTGTGGAGCACCTTCTCCCACGGCCAGGGGCCGGGCTTCAGCATCTTGTCGGTCTCCTCCGGGTTCTCCCAGTAGCCCTTGAACACGTGCGCGCCGCGGATCACGAGCTCGCCGGTCACGCCGGGTCCGACGCGGCGGCCGCTCTCGTCGACGATCCACGCCTCGGTTCCGGGGATGGCGATCCCGACCGAGCCCGGACGCCGCCGCAGCTCCTCGGGCGGCAGCCAGGTGCAGCGCTTGCATTCGGTCAGGCCGTACATCGAGTACAGGCGCGTCGCGGGGAACAGGTCCTGCAGCCGCTGGATGTGCGCGGGCGGCAGCGCGGCCGCGGTGCTGGTGATGGTGCGCAGGTCGGGAAAATCGCGGGGGCGGATGTCCTTCATCTGCAGCAGGATCGCGACCATGGTCGGCACGACCGGCAGCCCGGTGATGCGCTCCTGCCTGAGCTTCTGCAGGACGAGCGACGGATAGGTGAAGGATTTCTCGAGCACGAGCGTCGCGCCGACCTTCACGCTCATCAGCACCTGGTACAGCCCGTAGTCGAAGGCGAGCGGCAGCACCGACAGCACGCGGTCCTCGGGCGAGCTCTGCAGGTAGGTCGTGATCGAGGTCGCGGCGGCGACCACGTTCTGGTGGGTCATCATCACGCCCTTGGGCACGCCGGTCGAGCCCGAGGTCGTGACGATCATCGCCAAGTCGACGTCGATGCCGCGGTCGCGCACCGGCGTCTCGGGCGCCGCGGCGAGCGCCGCGTCCCAGTCGACCAGACCGGCGGGCAGGTCGCGCGCGCCCGCGACCAGCGCGAGCACGAGCGACGGCGCGCGCGGGATGGCCTCGGCCGCGACCGGGAGCAACCGGCCCTCGGTGACCAGCGCCGTCGCGCGGTACTTGTCGAGCAGCCAGGCGAGCTTGTCGGCTTTGGTGCCCGGGTTCACCACGCTGAA
>DATDMW010000177.1:0-13989 GCA_036518595.1 Burkholderiales bacterium | reverse complement strand
TTGTTTACAGCGAGGCCTTCGGTGCGGCGGCCGTCCTTGACGTTGGGGTTGAAGGGGATGTCCTGCTTGACCGCGGCGTTGTAGGCCTTGATCTCTTTCAGCGCTTGCTCGGCGTTGACGTCGTCGAGCTTCTGCACGAGCTCTTCCAACGTGTTGGCGGTGACCTTCGTGACCTGCTTGATGCGGTACTCGTCCCGCAGCTGGCTCTTCACTTTCGCGTCGAAGATCTGCCAGGCGAACTGCAGCGGCTGATTCAGGATCACCCGTCCGTATTTCGCGTAGGTGTAGTTGCGGAAGTCGGCGCCTTCGTCGACGAATCTCTTGCCCTCGGCGTTGATGTAGATGCCCCAGGGATACGAGTGCTTCTGGAACTGGTCGCCGACGGCGAGGTCGCCGAACTCGGGGGCGTTGCGCTCCCAGGCGACGGCGTGGCAGCCGCTCCAGTTGCCTACGGGCGCCGCTCCCACGTCCAACGCCATGCGGATGGCGTCGCCGGTGTTGAATCTCGTGCCGCGCACTTTCGCGAGCTCCCAGCCGGGGCCGAGGTAGCGGGTGCGCATCTCGGTGTTGGCCTGGAAGCCGCCGGCGGCGAGCACCACGGCCTTCGCCTTGACGTCGACGGTCTTGCCGTTGCGTCTCACTTTCACGCCGTGGACGCCGGCGTCGTCGGCGAGGAGGGCGGTCGCGCGCGACTGGTACCAGATCTCGATGCCGTACTTCTTCGCGGCGGCGGTGAGGTTCTCGACCAGGCCCGGGCCGCCGCCGATCGCTTCCAGCGTGAGGCCGCCCCAGAACTTGAACTTGCCGCCGATCTTGAACGCCTGCCGGCCCCACGCCGCCGTGAACCTCACGCCTTTCTTGCGCATCCAGAGCGCGGTCGGGAAGCTCTGCTTCACCAGGATCTCGGTCAGGTCGGGGTCGCAGCGATACTCGGTGACGCGCGCCATGTCGTCGAGGAACTGCGCTTCCGTATACGTCCCGAAGTCGGTGCGCTCGCGCTCCTCGGCCGAGAGCTCGAAGAGCTGCGCGAGGTCGTCCGGCCCGTTGTAGACGATGCGCATCAGGCCGGCGGTGAACCGGGAATTCCCGCCCGACTCCTCCTCGGGCGCGCGCTCGAGCACGAGCACGCGCTGCGCCTTCTCCTTCGCCGAGAGCGCGGCGCACAGCGCCGCGTTGCCCCCGCCCACCACCACCACGTCGTACTCGGCGGCCATCGTCAGTCCGCCTTGATGTGCGCCTTGCGCACGACCTCGCTCCAGCGCGCCTGCTCGCTCTTGATGTAGCGCTCGTACTCCTCCGGCGTCGAGCCGATCGCCTCGGCGGCGTCGGGCTCGAGCTGCCTTTGCACGTCGGCGCTCCTCGCCGCCTTCGCCGACTCGCGCGCGAGCCGGCTCACGATCGCATCGGGCGTCTTCGCCGGCGCGTTCAGCCCGTACCACTGCGACGTCTCGAAGCCGGGATAGCCCTGCTCGGCGACGGTCTTCACCTCGGGCAGGATCGGGAGTCTCTTGGTGGTCCCGACCGCCACCACGCGCAGCTTCCCCGACTTCACGTGCGGCAGGAACGGCGGCGTGCCGGCCGCGGAGAACTGCGTGCGCCCGGCGACGAGGTCGATCAGGTTCGGGCCCGTGCCCTTGTACGGCACGTGCTGGATCTCCATCCCGCTGACGAGCTTCAGGTACTCGATCGCGAGATGCCCCGCCGAGCCGTTCCCGGCCGAGCCGTAGTAGAGCTTCCCCGGCTCCTTCTTCGCGAGCGCGATGAATTCCACGAGGTCCTTCGCCGGCACGCTCTCGTGCACGACGAAGATCGTCGGCACCTTCGCGAACAGCGACACCGCGCGGAAATCGCGGTTCGTGTCGAACGGCAGCTTCGCGAACATGAACGGGTTCACCGCGAGCGTCCCGATGTGGCCGATGATCAGCGTGTAGCCGTCGGGCGCGGCGCGCGCGACGTCGTCCATCGCGACGTTGCCCGCGCCGCCCGGCTTGTTCTCGACCACGAACGACTGGCCGAGCCCCTTCGCCATCTCGGTCGAGAAGGCGCGCGCGATGATCGACGAGCTGCCGCCGGGCGCGAACGGGACGACGAGGCGGATCGGCTTGGTGGGGTAATCCTGGGGGAACGCGGGGCCGGACGCCAAGGCGAGCGCCGACACGACCGCTGCGACGAAAAAGCCGGTGGAGAAACGCACGAATTTATCCTCTCATCGGGGAACGCCGAACTTACCACGCGGTCGCGGACCGGCGCCAGAGGCGCGGGTGGCGGCACGCTGCGCCCGGGCGTATGATTTTCGCCAGGGAGCCCACCAAGGAGACGGCCATGCAAGTGAGCGAGATCCTGAGGGTCAAGGGGAACGTCCTGTACACCATCCCGATGGAGGGCAGCGCGATCGACGCCGTCAAGGCCATGGCCGACCACAACATGGGGTCGCTCGTCGTCTTCGACAAAGGCCGCATGGTGGGCCTCCTCACCTTCCACGAGGTGCTCGGCGCGATGAGCGACCGCGACGGGCGCCTCGACGGCGTGCGCGTCGGCGACATCATGCAGCGCGACCCGGTCACCGCGACGCCGAAGATGGAGTTCGACCAGCTGCGCCGCGTCATGCTCGAGACCGGCGCGCGCTACCTCCCCGTCATGGACGGCGGCGACCTGCTCGGCGTCATCTCCTTCCGCGACGTCGCCAAGGCCGTGCTCGAGGAGCAGGACTTCGAGAACCGCATGCTGAAGGGCTACATCAAGAATTGGCCCGAATAAGATTCCCCGGCGGTAAGTTCGCCTTCGAGCCGACCCGCCGGCAGGCGCTCGCCGCCGCGGGCGCGCTCGGCGCCGCCGCGCTGACCGGCGCGACCTGGCACCTCTGGCCCGAGCAGGGCTTCAGCAATCCGTGCGAGGGCACGCTGCCGCGCGAGCTGGCCGAGCACGAGCTGGTGCTCGCCGCCTGGGACGGGCTCGACGCGTCGCAGTGCTGGGACGCGCACGTGCACCTCGCCGGCATGGGCGATTCCGACAGCGGCATCGTCGTCAATCCGCGCATGACCAGCCTCGCGCACCCGGTGCAGTTCGCGCGGCGGCGCTTCTTCCTCAACGCCGGCTGCGCAACGAGCGGCGACGGCGTCGACAAGGCGTACGTCGCGCGCCTGCGCGCGCTCGCCGAGGGCATGCGGCCCGGGTTCAAGCTGCTGCTGCTGCCGTTCGAGTGCAACGTCGGCGAGAACGGCCAGGTCTCGTGGGAGCGCACCTCCTTCCACGTCCCCAACCGCTGGGCGGCGCAGGTCGCGTACCGCGACGTCGTGCGCTTCGAGTGGGCGGCGTCGATCCACCCCTACCGCCACGACGCGGTCGAGCGGCTGCACGCGGCGGTCGCGGGCGGGGCGCGCGCGGTGAAGTGGCTGCCCGCGGCGATGGGCATCGATCCCGCATCGCCGATCTGCGACCCGTTCTACTACGCGCTCGCGCGCGCGAAGATGCCGCTCATCAGCCACGCCGGCATGGAGCTGGCGGTCGACGTCGAGTCGGACGCCTTCGGCAACCCCTTGCGGCTGCGGCGCGCGCTCGAGCACGGCGTGCGCGTCGTGGTCGCGCACTGCGCCTCGGCCGGGACCGACGTCGACCTCGACCGCGGCGCGAGCGGGCCGGTCGTCCCGAGCTTCGAGCTGTTCTCGCGCATGATGGACGATCCGCGCTGGGAGGGGACGCTGTTCGCCGACATCTCGACGCTGACGCAGATCAACCGCGTCGGGCCGCCGCTCGCGCGCGTGCTCGAGCGCGGCGAGTGGCACGCGCGCCTCCTGAACGGCTCCGACTACCCGCTGCCGGGCGTGATGCCGCTGTACTCGCTCGAGCGCCTGGTCGAGCTCGGCTTCCTCGAGCGCTCGGCCGCGCCCGTGCTCACCGCGATCCGCGCGCACAACGCGCTGCTCTTCGACTTCGTGCTCAAGCGGAGCCTCCGCCGGCAGGGCCGGCGCTTCGCCGACGGCGTGTTCCGCACGCGCCCCTTCTTCGAGCCGCCGGCCGAGCGGCCGCTGCGCGCCGGGCAGCACCGCGCCTGATGCGCATCGCGATCGCCTTCCTCGCGCTTCCCGGCGCGCTCGCGCTCCTCGCGCTGCTCGCCGCGTGGGCGATCACGTCGATGCCCGGGCGCTCGCACCGCGGGCCGCTGCCGCCGCTCGAGCCCGCCGACGCGGAGCTCGCTTCGCGCCTGCGCGCGCACGTGACCGCGATCGCGAGCGAGGAGCACAACGTCATCCGCGCCGAGGCGCTCGAGCGCTCGGCGCGCTACATCGAGCGCGAGCTCGCGCGCGGCGGGCCGGTCGTGCGGGACGAGTTCAGCGTCGCGGGCGCGAAGGTGCGCAACCTCGAGGTCGTCGTCCCGGGGAGCGACGCCCAGGCGCCCGTGCTCGTGATCGGCGCGCACTACGACTCGGTGCGCCACGCGGTCGGCGCGAACGACAACGGCTCGGGCGTGGCGGCGCTGATCGAGCTGGCGCGCGCGCTGCGCGAGAAGCCGCCGGGAAATGCGGAGATCCGCCTGGTCGCGTTCGTCAACGAGGAGTCGCCGTGGTTCGGCACCGACGCGATGGGCAGCCTGCGCCATGCGCGCGCGCTCGCGCGATCGGGCCGGCGCGTGCTCGGCATGCTCTCGCTCGAGACCATCGGCTGGTACAGCGACGAGCCCGGCAGCCAGAAATACCCGCCGCCGTTCAGCTCGCTCTATCCGCGCGAGGGCAACTTCATCGGCTTCGTCGGCAACTTCAAGTCGCGCGACTTCGTGCGCCGCGTCGTCGCCTCGTTCCGCGCGCACGCCGCGTTCCCGGCCGAAGGCGGCGCCTTCCCCGACGCCATCAAGGACGCGGGGCGCTCGGACCAGTGGTCGTACTGGCAGCAGGGCTGGCCCGGCCTCATGGTCACCGACACCGCGAACTTCCGCTACCCGTACTACCACACGATGCAGGACACGCCCGACAAGGTCGACTACGAGCGCACCGCGCGCGTGGTGCGCGGGCTCGAGGCGGTGATCCGCGATCTCGCTTCCGGCGCGGGCTGAGTCAGCCGCGCTTCTTGTCCCAGACGTAGCGGACGAACCTCTGCCACCGGCTCGGCTTCTGCGCGAGCTGATTGCGCATCTTCTGCGCCTCGCGGTCCTTCGCGACCGACTTCTGCACCTGCTCGTGGATCTGGCGCAGCGTCAGTCCGCCGGGGCCTTTGAGCTTGTCGGGGTCGTCGTCCGCCATGGCTTCGATGGTAGACTTCGACACACATGTCCGGCAACACGTTCGGCGTCCTCTACTGCGTGACCTCGTTCGGCGAGAGCCACGGGCCCGCGTACGGCGGCGTGATCGACGGCTGCCCGCCGGGGCTCGCGCTCTCGGAGGCCGACATCCAGCGCGAGCTCGACCGCAGGAAGCCGGGCACCTCGCGCCACGTCACGCAGCGCCAGGAGTCCGACCGCATCGAGATCCTTTCCGGGATCTTCGAAGGCAAGACCACCGGCACCGCGATCGGCTTCGTGATCCGCAACGAGGACCAGCGCTCGAAGGATTACTCGGCGCTCGCCGACACGTTCCGCCCCGGCCACGCCGACTACACGTACTGGCAGAAATACGGGCTGCGCGACTACCGCGGCGGCGGGCGCGCGTCGGCGCGCGAGACGATGATCCGCGTCGCCGCGGGCGCGGTCGCGAAGAAGTGGCTGCGCGAGCGCTACGGCGTCGAGGTGCGCGGCTACCTCGCGCAGCTCGGGCCGCACCGCGTGCCGTTCAAGTCGTGGGACGGCGTGAACGACAATCCTTTCTTCGTCGCCGACCCTTCGGCGGTGGCGAAGCTCGAAGCGTTCATGGACGAGCTGCGCAGCTCGGGCGACTCGGTCGGCGCGCGCATCAACGTCGTCGCCTCGGGCGTCCCCGTCGGCTGGGGCGAGCCGGTGTACGGGCGGCTCGACTCGGACATCGCGGCGGCGATGATGGGCATCAACGCGGTGAAGGGCGTCGAGATCGGCGCGGGGTTCGCGTCGATCGAGCAGAAAGGCTCGCAGCACGGCGACGAGCTGACGCCGCAGGGCTTCCTCTCGAACCACGCGGGCGGCGTGCTCGGCGGCATCTCGACCGGGCAGGACGTCGCCGTCTCGATCGCGCTCAAGCCGACCTCGAGCATCCGCCTGCCGCGGCGCTCGATCGACCGCAAGGGCAATCCCACGACCGTCGAGACCAAAGGCCGCCACGATCCCTGCGTCGGCATCCGCGCAACGCCGATCGCCGAGGCCATGCTCGCGTGCGTGCTCATGGACCACGCGCTGCGGCACCGCGCGCAGTGCGGCGACGTCACGCCGCCTTTGAAACCGATTCCCGGAAAGACACGATGATGAGAAAGTGGATCCGCGACAACCGCGGCTGGATCATCTTCTTCGCGCTCTTCGGCCTGATGCGCACCGCGGTCGCCGATTGGAACTACGTGCCCTCGGCGTCGATGCGCCCGACGCTGCTCGAGGGCGACCTGGTCTTCGTCGACCGCGTCGCCTACGATCTGAAGCTGCCGTTCACGGAGATCGCCCTCGCGCATCTCGGCGAGCCCCGGCGCGGCGATATCGTCGTGTTCTCCTCGCCGAAGGACGGCGTGCGGCTGATCAAGCGCCTGGTCGCGGTGCCGGGCGACACGGTCGAGATGCGCGACAAGCGCCTCGTCATCAACGGGCGCCCGGCCGAGTACGCGCCGCGCGGCTGGGTGACCGAGCCGCTCGAAGGCGCGCCGGTGCGCGCGCTGCGCCTCGCCGAGACGACGCCCGACGGCGAGCGCACGATCCAGTGGCTGGGATCCACGCCGCGCGATTCGTTCGCGCCTTTCACCGTCCCGCAGGGCCACTACCTGATGCTCGGCGATAACCGCGACGACAGCGCCGACTCGCGCTACTTCGGCCTGGTCGACCGGCGGCTGCTCACCGGGCGCGCCGAGCGCGTGCTGCTCTCGGCCGACGTGCTGGGCGACTGGCTGCCGCGGTTCGGGCGCTTCGGGCGGTCGCTGCGCTGACGCCCGACATTCACCCCGTGTGGTTCCGGAGCTCCTCCCAGACGACCGCCGAGCTGCGCTTGACGGCATTCTCCAGCAGCTGCACCAGGGGAAACGCGCGGGTCGCCAGGCTGATGCGGTAGCCGGCCTCCGACGCGTCGGCGGCCGGCGCCTCGATCGGCTTGCCGGACGCGACCCCCTGCCGGAGGCGCTCGAGCGCCTGGGGCACGTCCTCGGCGAGCAGCGCGCCCGGCACCGTGCCGCTCATGCCCATGAGGCGAAGCAGCGCGACGCCGAGATCGCCCTGGATGGTGAAGCCGTCGGTCTTGCTGTGGAATCGGATGAGCATGGCCGTTGGACCGCGTCCGGCGGAAATTATTTCCCGAGCGCGTGCGCGGCGAGCAGGCGCAGCGTCAGCTCGTCGCTGCCGCCCGGCTCGCGCGGCGTGCGCGCCAGCAGCTCGGCGGCCTTCGCGCGCCGGCCCTGCGCGAGGTAGCCCGCCATCCCGGCGGCGACCAGGTACTGGCGCGACCCCGCCGGCAGGTCGCTCGGGACCGCGAGCAGCGTCTCGGCGCCGGCCGCCATCGCGGCGGCATCGCGCCGGCTCACCGCCCGGAAGAGGGCGAGCCACGCGCGCGGCTCGGCCGACCGGTCGCGCGCGCACGGCGCGCGCTCGACCCGGTCCCAGACCGCCGCGGAGTCGTCGGCGCCGAGCAGGGGATTCACCTCGCGCGCGAGCTGGTACAGCGCGTGCAGCCAGATGTCGTACTTCCCGGGATCGCGGCACTCGATGAGGCGCGCGTGGACGAGCTCGAGGTCCTTCTGCAGCTGGCGCGGGATGCCCTGCGGCTCGGGCGGCACGGGACGCAGCAGGAAGTCGCGCGCGTAGCGCGCGCGCCGGATGTGCTCGGCCTTGTCGAGGAACTCGTCGCCGAGCTCGGTCGGCGCGGGCGTGCCGCGCTCGCTCGCGCCTTCGAGCATCGCGACCGCGGGCACGGCGGCGAGCCCCAAGCCGACCAGCTCGCCCGCCGACTGCTGCAGGAAGCGGTACTTCGCCGCGTGCAGGTCGAGGTAAGGCCGGAAATCCGAGTTCGGCGGGACGCCGTAGCTCGCGAACAGCGGCGCGAGCGCCGCCTTGCCGCCGATCCTGCGGATGCGCAGGTCGTCCATCGACGCGACGTGGACGCGCCGCAGCTCGCGCGCGACGCCCGGCATCGCGAGCAGGTCGGCGAGCGGGCGCGCGAGCGTCGCCGCGTCGCCGGCGACGATCAGCAGGTCGGCGTTGGTCGCCGCGTAGACGGCGTAGTCGGGGAACTCGGATCCGAGCGCGACCAGCACGGAGGCGACCAGGCTCGGGTCGATCTCGTAGAGCTGGAACCACTGCACCAGGACGCCGCCCGGCTCGAGGTAGCGGCGCACGTGCCGGTAGAACTCGGCGGTGAACAGGCTCGAGACCCCGCTCACCCACGGGTTCGACGGCTCCGAGACCACGATGTCGTACTTGCGGTTGTGCGTCGAGAAGAAGGTCTTCGCGTCGTCGAACACGATGTGGCTGCGCGGATCGGCGAAGGTGTTCGAGTTGCGCGGGGCGAAGCGCCGCGACGCCTCGGCCATCGCCGGCTCGATCTCGATCGTCTCGACCGACTCGACCGTCGAGGAGCCGAGCAGCGTGTGCGTGGTGAGGCCGGTGCCGATGCCGATCACGGCGACCCGCCGCGCGTCGGGCCGGATCGCGAGCGGCAGCGCGCCCGTCAGCGTCATCGTGATCTCGTCGGAGATGCGCGGGCCGCCGGGATCCATGTTGACCGCGCCGTCCGACTTGCCGTTGGTGCGCAGGCTCCGATCGCTGCCGAAGTCGACCAGGCTCACGGTCGCCGTCTTGCCGTCGCGCTGCGAGAGCAGGCGCGCCTCGCGCTCCGTATACAGGTCGCCGCGGCGGAACACGCCCGACGCCATCTTGTAGGCGTCGAGGGGCGCCGCGACCAGCACGGCGGCGAAGGCGGCGACGGTGAGCGCGGCCGCGCCGAAGCCGAGCCGACGCGCGCCGGCGGCGCGCCACAGCAGCGCGACGCCGAGCGCCGCGTCGAGCGCCGCGCCCGCCGCGATCAGGCCTTTCAGGCCGAGGAGCGGCATCCCGAGATGCGCCGCGGCGAACACGCCCGCGATCGAGCCGAGCGTGTTCGCGCCGTAGACCGCGCCGATCGAGCGCTCGCCGTGGCCGCCGCGCAGCAGCGCGTAGGTGATGAGCGGGAGCGTCATCCCGGCGCAGAACGTCGCCGGGAACATGATCGCGAGCGCGATGCCGTGGCTCGCGAGGAGGAACATGGCGTAGCCCGAATCCGTCTTCGCGAGGCCCCGGATCACCGCCTGCATCACCTCGAACATCCGGCCGTAGAGCGGCAGCGTCGCGAGCGCGGCGAGCCCCATCGCGACCTGCACCACGCCGAGCGTCCGCGCCGGGTCGCCGAGCGCGTCGATGCGGCCGCGCACCCACAGGCCGCCGCAGGCGAGGCCGAGGATGAACGCCGAGAGCATCAGCTCGAAGGAGTGCGTCGCGCTGCCCAGCACGAGCGAGAGCATCCGGATCCAGCCGATCTCGTAGACGAACGAGGCCGCGCCGGTGAGCGCCGCGACCGCGAGCAGCAGGCGCCACGGCGCGCCGCTCGCGTCGTCGCGCGGCGCGGCCGCAGCCGCCCGCGGCCGCGGCTCGTCGCGCCCCGCGAGCAGCCAGACGGCGGCGGCGAGCGCGAGGTTCACCAGGCCCGCGAGCTGCACCGTCCCCGGCAGCCCGAAGCGCTCGATCATCACGAAGCCGCTCGCGAGCACGCCGAGCGACGCCCCGAGGCTGTTCGTGAAATAGAGCAGCGCGAGCGACTCGCCGGGCGCGGCCGGGTAGCGCCGGATCAGCCCCGCGCTCATCAGCGGGAACGTCATCCCGAGCAGCACCGACTGCGGCAGGATCAGCAGGCCGGCGAGCGTCCACTTGAACGTCGCCGCCGCGGCGGCGTTGCCGAGCGCGGGCAGCACGCTCGAGTACGCGGCCTCCGTGGCGCCGACGTAGACGGCATGGAAGGCGAGCGCCGCGACGCCGATCAGCGCTTCCGCGATCGCGTAGCCGCGCAGCAGGTTCGTCCAGCGGCTCGAGGCGCGGCTGCAGATCCACGCGCCGATCGCCATCCCGCCCATGAACAGCGCGAGCACCAGCGTCTGCGCGTACGCCGCGTGCCCGAGGAACAGCCGCAGGTAATGGCTCCAGATCGACTCGTAGACGAGCCCGGCGAAGCCCGAGACGGTGAACAGGGCGAAGTAAGCGCCGCGCGGAATCCGGGGGCTCATGGGCGCGGCGATTGTAACCGGAAGAAAAACCAAGCGGCGCTCCGCCTTGTCCAACGCGCAGCTAACCGATGAAGAGGTGTCGATCCATGGACATGCGCGCAGCAATCGTGAGCCGGGCGGCGCTCTTCGCGCTCGCGGCCGTTACCGTTCTGGCGGGCTGTGAGACCGTTCAGACTACGCAGCCCGGCGTGGTCGGCGTCGACCGCAAGCAGCACTTCCTGGTGTCCTCCGACCAGATGAACGCGGCCGCCGAGGACGCGTACAAGAAGACGATCGCCGATGCGCGGGCCAAGCACCAGCTCGATACCAACGCCGCGCACGTCGAGCAGGTCAAGCGCGTGGTGAGCCGCCTCATCCCGAACACCGGCTATTTCCGCCCCGACGCGCCGAAATGGGCCTGGGAGTTCCACGTGCTGTCGACCGACGAGGTGAACGCCTGGTGCATGCCGGGCGGCAAGATCGCCGTGTACTCGGGGCTGCTCGACAAGGTCAAGCCGAGCGACGACGAGCTCGCCGCCGTCCTCGGGCACGAGATCGCGCACGCGCTGCGCGAGCACAGCCGCGAGCAGGCGTCGCAGGCGATGGCCGAGCAGATCGGGCTCGGCGTGCTGGGCGCGGGCCTGGGGCTCTCCGACGTGACGCAGCAGCTGAGCGGCATGCTGCTCAAAGTCGGCTTCGAGCTGCCGCACTCGCGCACCGACGAGACCGAGGCCGACCGCGTCGGCCTGGAGCTCGCGGCGCGCTCGGGCTACGACCCGCACGCCGCGGTCTCGCTGTGGCAGAAGATGGAGCAGGTCGCAGGCGGCGGCGGAGGCGGCGGGATCCAGAAGTTCCTGTCCGACCACCCGCCGACGGAGCAGCGCCTCGCCGACATGAAGGCCAACGCGGACAAGCTGCAGCCGGTGTACGTCGCGGCGAAGAAGTAGCGCTCAGAACATCCCGACGAACTGCTTGCGCACGAGCTCGATCAGCTCGCGCGCCGGCACGGGGCGGCTGTAGACGAAGCCCTGGTACTCGTGGCAGCCGATCGAGGCCAGGTGCTTCAGCTGCTCGTCGGTCTCCACGCCTTCGGCGATGACGCGCAGCTTCAGCGTGCGCGCGAGCGTGACGATCGCCTGCACGATCGCCGCGTCTTCCTTGTTGGTCGTGATGTCGCGCACGAAGGCGAGGTCGATCTTGAGCTTGTGCACCGGGAAGCGCTTGAGGTACGCGAGCGACGAGTAGCCGGTGCCGAAGTCGTCGACCGAGACGCGCACGCCGAGCTCGGTCAGGCGCTGCAGCACGCCGATCGTGTGATCGGTGTGGCTCATGATGACGCTCTCGGTGATCTCCAGCTCGAGCAGCCGCGGCGGCAGGCCGGTCGCCGCGAGCACCGCGGCGATCTTGCGGATGAGCTGGCTGTCGCGGAACTGGCGCGCCGACCGGTTGACCGACACCTTCATCTCGGGCATCCCGGCGAGCTGCCACGCCTTCGCCTCGGCGCAGGCGGTCTTCAGCACCCACTCGCCGATCGGCACGATGAGCCCCGTCTCCTCGGCCAGCCGCACGAACCGGTACGGCGAGACCAGGCCGAGCTCGGGATGCTCCCAGCGCACGAGCGCCTCGACGCCGACCGGGCGCCCGGTCGCGATGTCGATCTGCGGCTGGTAGTAGAGCACCAGCTCGTTGCGGTCGACCGCGCGGCGCAGCATCGACACGAGGTTGATCTCGTCGGCGGTCTTCGCGCGCAGCGCGCTCGAGTAGAAGCGGAAGGCGTGCCCGCCGTCGCGCTTGGCCTCGTACATCGCGATGTCGGCGTTCTTGAGCAGGTCCTCCATCGTCTCGCCGTCCTCGGGGTAGACGCTCGAGCCGATCGAGAGCTCGATGAAGATCTCCTTGTTCTCCGAGGTCAGCACCGGCTCTTCGAACAGCCGCCGGATCTTGGCGGCGGCGACCGAGACGTGCGAGCGGCTCTCGGCGCCCTCGATCACGATGCAGAACTCGTCGCCGCCCAGCCGCGCCACCGAGTCGGTGTCGCGCAGCGCCTTGCGCACCCGGCGCGCGACCTCCTTCAGCACCGCGTCGCCCGCGGAATGGCCCATCGAGTCGTTGATCTCCTTGAACCGGTCGAGGTCGATGAGCAGCACGCCGACCATCGCCTCCTGCCGGCGCGCCCGGATGAGCGCCTGGTCCAGCCGGTCGACCAGGAGCGCGCGGTTCGGCAGGCCGGTCAGCAGGTCGTACTGCGCGAGGTAGGTGAGCTTCTCCTCGAAGCTGCGCCGCTCGGTGATGTCGTTGAACGACATCACCACCCCGCTCGGCGCGCCCTGACCGGCGCCGGGGAGCATGCGGGTGCTCATCGAGATCCAGATGACCGAGCCGTCCGCGCGCTCCACGCCCATGACGACGCCCGACTGCGGCTCGCCGGTGAGCAGCGTCTTGCTGGCCGGGCGGTCCTCGGCCGGAAACGGCGTCCCGTCCTCGCGCGTGACCTTGAAATTCACCTCCGCCAGCGTCTTGCCGAGCAGCGACTCCCTGGCGACGCCGAGGATGCGCTCGGCGCTCGCGTTGCAGCTGACGATGCGCCGCTCGGCGTCGATGATGTACACGCCCTCGGCGAGGTGATCGACCACCGAGCGGTAGCGCACCTCGCTCTGCCGGAGCGCCTCCTCGGCCTGCTTGCGCGCGGTGATGTCGATGCCCACGCCGCGATAGCCGCGGAAGCGGCCTTGCGCGTCGAAGATCGGCTCCCCGCTCACGCTGAAGTACATGTCGTTGCCGTCGGCGTCGAGCCGGTGCAGCTCGAGGTTGCGGTACGGCTGGTGCTCCTCGAGCAGCGCGCGGTGCCGCAGCCAGTCCTCGGTGCTCATGTTCAGCGTCGGCAGCTCCCAGCGCGTCTTGCCGTAGACGAGGTGGGGCGGACGCTTGGTCCGCCGCGCGAGGTTCTCCGAGACCATCGTGAACCGGAAGCCCTCGTCCTGCTCCCAGTACCAGTCCGAGGACATCTCGGTGAGGTGACGGAAGCGCTCCTCGCTGCGGCGCAGGACATCCTCGGTGTCGGCGCGCTGCAGGAACTGCCCGACCAGGCTGCCGATCACGCGGATCGCCTGCAGCAGCTGCTCGTCCGGCGGGCGCACCTCGCGGCTGTTGAAGGACAGGACGCCGATCACCTTGCCCTGGGCCGTGACGGGGAAGTGGAAGGCGCCGTGCATCACCGTGTCGAGCGCGAGGCCGTACTGCACGCGCGGGTCTTTCGTGAGGTCGGTGACCCAGATCGGCGCGCCCGACTGCCACACGTGTCCCGAGAGCCCCTTGCCGGGCGCGTGGGTGATCTGACGCGAGCGCTCGATGAAGCGCGCGATGTCGGGGCCCTCGACGCTCCAGTGCTCGAAAAAGCGCAGCACGCCGGCCGCCTCGTCGACGCGCAGGAGCCGCCCGCAGTCCCAGCCGAGGGTCTCGCACACGACGCGGATCACGGACCTGACCGCGACGCGCAGGCTCTCCGCGTTGGCGAGGGCGCGCTCGACCTCGTGCTCGAGGCCGAGCAGGACGCGGCTGCCGATGTGCGAGGGGTCGCCGTCCTCGGCGAGGTCGGCCCGCGCGCGCGCGGGCGGGCGCACGTTGCCGCGCACCTCGCCCGATCCCGCGCTGCTTCCCCCCCGAGGGCGGCCT
>DATDMW010000176.1:0-7608 GCA_036518595.1 Burkholderiales bacterium | reverse complement strand
GCCTGGAAGATCTCGGCGCCGCAGCGCAGGGCGTCGCGGAACGTCGACGCGCCGACCGGCACGATCATGAACTCCTGGATGTCGAGGCTGTTGTTCGCGTGCGCGCCGCCGTTGATGACGTTCATCATCGGCACGGGCATCTGCATGCCGCCCGAGCCGCCGAAGTAGCGGTACAGCGGCAGCCCCGATTCCTCGGCCGCGGCCTTGGCGACGGCCATCGACACCGCCAGCAGCGCGTTCGCGCCGAGCCGCGCCTTGTTCTCGGTGCCGTCGAGCTCGATCAGCGTCTTGTCGATGAAGCTCTGCTCCTGGGCGTCGAGGCCCATGATGGCCTCGGAGATCTCGGTGTTGATGTGCTCGACGGCTTTCAGCACGCCCTTGCCGCCGTAGCGGCTCGTGTCCTTGTCGCGCAGCTCGAGCGCCTCGCGCGTCCCGGTCGAGGCGCCCGACGGCACGGCGGCGCGGCCCATCACCCCCGACTCGATCAGTACGTCGGCCTCGACCGTGGGATTGCCGCGTGAGTCGAGGATCTCCCTTGCGACGACGTCAACGATGGAGCTCATGTCGCGATCCTTGTTCGATGTTCATCGCTTCGCCAGCGACTGCTCGGCGAATCCCCGCCGCTTCACCAGCTGGTCCAGCTCCTTCAGCGTGCCGAGCAGCTCCGCCATGCGGTCCAGCGGCCAGGCGTTCGGCCCGTCGGACGGCGCCTTGTCCGGGTCGGGATGCGTCTCCATGAACACGCCCGCGACGCCGCTCGCGACGGCCGCGCGAGCCAGCACCGGGACGAACTCGCGCTGGCCGCCGGAGGCGGTCCCCTGCCCGCCCGGCAGCTGCACCGAGTGCGTCGCGTCGAACACGACCGGGCAGCCCGTGTCGCGCATGATCGCGAGCGAGCGCATGTCGGAGACGAGGTTGTTGTAGCCGAACGAAGCCCCGCGCTCGCATACGAGGATCGTGTCGCTGCGGCCGGCGGCCTCTCGCGCCTTGTCCACCACGTTTTTCATTTCCCCCGGCGAAAGAAACTGGCCTTTCTTGATGTTCACGGGCTTCCCGGTCGCGGCAACCGCGTGGATGAAGTCGGTCTGGCGACAGAGGAACGCAGGAGTCTGGAGCACGTCGACAACCGCCGCGACCGCCTGGACATCGGCGGAGTCGTGCACGTCCGTGAGCACCGGGACGCCGATCTGCTTCTTCACGTCGGACAGGATCTCGAGTCCTTTGTCCATTCCGAGCCCGCGGTACGATTTCCCCGAGCTGCGGTTCGCCTTGTCGTAGGACGACTTGTACACGAACGGCACGCCGGCCTTGCGGGCGATGTCGCGCAGCGCTCCCGCGGTGTCGAGCGCCATCTGCCGGGACTCCACCACGCAGGGGCCGGCGATCAGGAACAGCGGTTGGTCGAGGCCGACTTCGAACCCGCAAAGTCTCATTTCAGGCGGCGACAGCGGTTTGCGTCTTCCCCGCCTGGTATTGCAGCGCGGCCTCGACGAACGCGGTGAACAGCGGATGCCCGGCGCGCGGCGTGGACGTGAACTCCGGATGGAACTGGCAGCCGACGAACCACGGATGCCCCGGCAGCTCGACCATCTCGCACAGCTGCTCGCGCTGCGTGAGGCCCGAGACGCGCAGTCCCTTGTCCTTCAGCCGCTCGATATACTGGTTGTTGACCTCGTACCGGTGCCGGTGCCGCTCGTTCACGGTGTCGGCGCCGTAGATCTTGCGCGCGAGCGAGCCGCCTTCGAGCGCGGCCGCCTGCGCCCCGAGTCGCATGGTGCCGCCGAGATCGGATTTCTCGCTCCGGCGCTCGACGCGGCCGTCGCGATCCTGCCACTCGGTAACGAGCGCGATGACCGGGTGCGGCGTATCCGGCTCGAACTCCGTGCTGTTCGCGCCGGCGAGGCCGACGACGTTCCGGGCGAACTCGATCACCGCGAGCTGCATGCCCAGGCAGATGCCGAGGTACGGAATGCGATTCTCGCGCGCGTACTGGATCGCGCGGATCTTGCCTTCGACGCCGCGCTTGCCGAAGCCGCCCGGCACGAGCACCGCGTCGACGCCCTTCAGCAGCTCGACGCCGTCCGACTCGATCATCTCCGAGTCGATGTAGCGGATGTTCACCTTGCTGCGAGTATGGATGCCGGCGTGCACCAGCGCCTCGTTCAGCGACTTGTACGAGTCGGTGAGCTCGACGTACTTGCCGACCATGGCGATCGTGACCTCGTGCTGCGGGTGCTCGAGCGCCTCCACGAGCTTCTTCCACGGACGCAGCTCGGCCGGCCTGGCGATGATGTTCAGCTTGTGGCAGACGATCTCGTCGAGCATCTGCTGGTGCAGCATCCAGGGAATCTTGTAGATCGAGTCCACGTCCCAGACCGAGATGACGGCGTTCGGCTGGACGTTCGTGAACATCGCGATCTTCTTCTTCTCGTCCTCGGGGACGGGACGGTCGGACCGGCACAGCAGCGCGTCGGGCTGGATCCCGATCTCGCGCAGCTCCTTGACCGAGTGCTGCGTCGGCTTGGTCTTGATCTCGCCGGCGCTCTTGATGTACGGGACGAGCGTCAGGTGCAGGTAGCAGGTGTTGCGCTCGCCGAGCTCGAGGCCCATCTGGCGCACGGCCTCCAGGAACGGCAGCGACTCGATGTCGCCGACCGTGCCGCCGATCTCGACGATCGCGACCTCGGCGCCGTTCGCGCCGCGCTGGATGAAGCTCTTGATCTCGTCGGTGACGTGCGGGATGACCTGCACGGTGCGGCCGAGGTAGTCGCCCCGGCGCTCCTTCTTGATCACCGACTCGTAGATCTGGCCCGTGGTGAAGTTGTTGCACTTCTTCATCTTCGCCGACTGGAAGCGCTCGTAGTGTCCGAGGTCCAGGTCGGTCTCGGCGCCGTCCTCGGTGACGAACACCTCTCCGTGCTGGAAAGGCGACATCGTGCCGGGATCGACGTTGATGTACGGGTCGAGCTTGAGGAGGGTGACCTTGATGCCGCGCGATTCGAGGATGGCGGCGAGGGAGGCGGCGGCTATCCCCTTCCCCAGAGAGGAAACCACACCGCCCGACACGAACACATACTTAGTCATCTACCACCGGGGAGATGGGATTTCCAATGGTACATGAAAAAATCGGACCTCGCTCGCTCGCAGCCGTTCCGCGGCGCCGTTGCCGCTGCGGAAACAATATGGCCGCTCAGCCGCCGCTCCCCGCCGCGAGCTTCACGATCGCGAGCGAGAGATTGTCGCCGTTGCCTTTCGCCCGCACGCGCGCCGCGGCGACCAGCTTCTCCGCCGCGTCGCGCGGAGCGAGCGCAACGAGCGCGGCGCCCAGCTCGGCATCGGTGAAGTAGGCCCAAAGGCCGTCGCTGCACAGCAGGAAGGCGTCCCCGGCCCGCAGGTCTCCGGCGGCGCCGACCTCGACGCGCGGCTCCTCGCGCGCGCCGAGGCAGCTCACCAGGTAGTTCCGCTGGGGATGCGTCCCGCGCTCGGCAGCGGAGATCTTCCCCTCGCGGTGCAGCTGCTCGACGTACGAATGGTCCACGGTGCGGAAGACCGGCGTCGCTCCGCGGAAAATGTACAGGCGGCTGTCGCCCGAGTGCACCCAGTGCGCGCGCTCGCCGTGGACGAGCAGCGCCACGACCGTGCTGTGCGGCTCCTGCTCGCTCGTGAAGCGCGCGAGACGGATCGCCACGTGCGCCTCCTGCGCGATCGCGCGCAGCAGCGCCTCGCCGGGCTCGCTCGCGGGCGACCACGCGCCGAAAAGCTGCCTCGCGGTGCTGATCACCTGCTCCGCCGCCATCGAGCCGCCGGTGAGCCCGCCCATGCCGTCCGCGACCACCGCGAGCACCGCGCCCGACCCCGGGAGCACCGCGAGCCGGTCCTGCTGCTCCTTCTTGTCGCCGATGTGGGTGCCGGTGGCGGCCTCGATGGAGAGGGCCATGGATCAGGTCAGCAGCTCGGGGCGGTCGCGGAAGTGCTCGAGCGCCTCGGGATTGGCGAGCGCCTCGACGTTCTTCACCGGCTCCCCGTGCACCACGTTGCGCACGGCGAGCTCGACGATCTTGTTCGACTTGGTGCGCGGGATGTCGGGCACCTGCACGACCTTCGCGGGGACGTGGCGCGGCGTCGTGTTGACGCGCACGTGTGCCTTGATCTTCGCGATCAGCGCCTCGTCGATCACCAGGCCCTCGCGCAGCTTCACGAACAGCACCACGCGCACGTCGGTCGGGTTGCGCGGCGGCCAGTCCTGGGCGATCACCAGCGACTCGACCACCTCGTCGAGCTGCTCGACCTGCCGGTAGATCTCCGCGGTGCCGATACGCACGCCGCCGGGATTGAGCACGGCGTCGGAGCGCCCGTAGATGATCGCGCCGTCGTGCGCCGTGATCTCGGCCCAGTCGCCGTGGGTCCACACGCCGGGAAACTTCTCGAAGTACGCGGCGCGGTAGCGCGAGCCGTCGTCGTCGTTCCAGAAGCCGAGCGGCATCGAGGGAAACGGCCGCGTGCACACCAGCTCGCCCTTGCGGCCGCGCACGGGGCGCCCCTTCTCGTCGTAGACGTCGACCGCGAGCCCCAGCGCCCGGCACTGGATCTCCCCGCGCCATACCGGCAGGATCGGATTGCCGAGCACGAAGCAGCCGCAGATGTCGGTGCCGCCCGAGATCGACGACAGGCACGCGTCGCGCTTCAGCGCGCGGTACACGTAGTCGAAGCCCTCGGGCACGAGCGGCGAGCCGGTCGACAGCACGGTCCGCACCGACGTCAGGGGATACGTCTTCGCCGGCTCGAGGCCCGCCTTCGCGCAGGCGTCGATGAACTTCGCCGACGTGCCGAATTGCGTCACGCGCTCGGCGTCGGCCAGGTCGAACAGGATCCGGCCGCCGTTCACGAACGGCGAGCCGTCGTAGAGCACGAGCGTCGCGCCCGACGCGAGCCCCGAGATCAGCCAGTTCCACATCATCCAGCCGAGCGTGGTGAAGTAGAACAGCCGGTCGCCCGGCTTGACGTCGCTGTGCAGCTGCTGCTCGCAGACGTGCTTGAGGAGCGCCCCGCCCGCGCCGTGCACGATGCACTTCGGGACGCCGGTCGTCCCGGACGAGAACAGGATGTACAGCGGATGCTCGAACGGCAGCTGCTCGAAGCGGATCTCGCCGCCGCGGTACGGCTCGACGAACTTCTCGAACGTCACCGCGCCGTGCACGTCGGACAGGTCGGGGTGCTCGGACACGTAGGGCGCGATCACCACCCGGCGCACCGTCGGCAGCATCGCCTCGATGTCGCGCACCTTGGCGAGGACGTCGATGCGCTTGCCGTTGTACCAGTAGCCGTCGCACGCGAACAGCACGACCGGCTCGATCTGCCCGAAGCGGTCGAGCACGCCCTGCACGCCGAAATCGGGCGAGCACGACGACCAGATCGCGCCGAGGCTCGCGCAGGCGAGCGTCGCGATCAGCGCCTCGGGCATGTTCGGCAGGTAGCCCGCGACGCGGTCGCCCGCCTTCACGCCCTCGGCGCGCAGCGCCTGCGCCACGCGCGAGACGCGGTCGTAGACGTCGTGGTACGAGAGGCGCCGCTTCACCTTGTCCTCGCCCCAGAACACGACCGCTTCGCCGCCGTCGCGCCGGCGCAGCAGGTTCTCGGCGAAGTTGAGGCGCGCGTCGGGGAACCAGCGCGCGCCGGGCATGCGGTCGCCGTCGACGAGGACGCGCTCGCCCATCAGGCCCGCGCGCACGTCGGCGAATTTCCACAGCGAGGTCCAGAATTGCTCCGGATGCTCGATCGTCCAGCGATAGAACGACGGATAGTCGTTGAAGCCGAGGCCCCAGACGCGGATCGCCTCGCGCGCGAAGCGCGTGACGTTCGCCTGCTCGATCCGTTCCTGGGTGGGCTGCCAGAGCGGCTGGTCGGACAAGGGCTCTCTCGGGTGGATGCCGGGCCCGAAGCGGGCGCGCGGACCGTGCGATTATAATTTGCCCATGGCGCGTGAGGTGATGAGCTTCGACGTCGTGGTCGTCGGCGCTGGGCCGGCCGGCCTGGGAGCGGCGATCCGCCTGAAGCAGCTCGCTGCCGCGCGGAATGCCGAGATCTCGGTGTGCGTGCTCGAGAAAGGCTCGGAGGTCGGCGCGCACATCCTCTCGGGCGCCGTGATGGATCCGCGCGCGCTCGACGAGCTGCTGCCCGACTGGAACTCGAAGGGCGCTCCGCTGCGCACGCCGGTCACCGAAGACCGGTTCCTGTTCCTCACCGCGAGCGGCGCGCTCCAGGTCCCGAGCTTTCTCCTTCCGGAATGCTTCCGCAACCACGGGAATTACGTGGTGAGCCTGGGGAACGTCTGCCGCTGGCTCGCGCGGCAGGCGGAGGCGCTCGGCGTCGAGATCTATCCCGGCTTCGCCGCGGCGGAGGTCCTGTACGGCGCCCGCGGGAACGTGGTCGGCGTCGCGACGGGCGACATGGGCCTCGATCGCGAAGGCAAGCCGACCGCCCAGTATCAGTCGGGGATCGAGCTCCACGGCAAGTACATCTTCTTCGCCGAAGGCTGCCGCGGCCACCTCGGGCGGCGGTTGATCGAGCGCTACAAGCTCGACGAGCATGCCGATCCGCAGACCTACGGGATCGGGCTCAAGGAATTGTGGGAGATCGACGCGGCGAAGCACCGGCCGGGCCTGGTGCTGCACTCGGCCGGCTGGCCGCTCGACGCCTCGACCTACGGCGGCTCGTTCCTGTACCACATGGAGGAGCGCCTGGTGTCGATCGGCTTCGTCGTCGGTCTCTCGTACCGCAATCCGTATCTCGACCCGTACCAGGAATTCCAGCGCTACAAGACGCACCCGCGCATCCGCGGCTTCCTCGAGGGCGGCAAGCGCATCGCCTACGGCGCGCGCGCCCTCGCCGCGGGCGGCCTGGTGTCGCTGCCGAAGCTCGTGTTCCCGGGCGGCGCGCTGATCGGCGACGACGCCGGGTTTCTCAACGCTTCGCGGATCAAGGGCAGCCACGCGGCGATCAAGTCCGGCATGCTCGCCGCCGAGGCCGCCGCCGACGCGCTCGCCGCGGGACGCGCCGGCGACACGCTCGACGCCTATCCTTCGGCGTTCGAGAAGTCGTGGCTGTTCGAGGAGCTGTACCGCGCGCGCAACTTCAAGCAGTGGATGGCGAAGGGCCTGTACGCCGGCACGATGATGGTCGGCTTCGAGCAGAAGCTGCTCGGCGGCAAGGTGCCGTGGACGCTGCACCACGCGCACGCGGACCACGAGTGCCTGGAGCCCGCCGCGAGCCACAGCCCGATCGAATATCCGAAGCCCGACGGCAAGCTCAGCTTCGACCGGCCGTCGTCCGTGTTCCTCTCGAACACCAACCACGCCGAGAACCAGCCGGTGCACCTGACGCTGAAGGACCCGACGGTGCCGCTGCGCATCGACCTGCCCGAGTACGCGGGCCCCGAGCAGCGCTACTGCCCGGCGGGCGTGTACGAGTTCGTCGGCGACGGCGAGAAGAGATTCCAGATCAACTCGCAGAACTGCGTGCACTGCAAGACCTGCGACATCAAGGACCCGACGCAGAACATCGTCTGGGTGACGCCGCAGGGCGGCGACGGGCCGAATTACCCGAACATGT
>DATDMW010000175.1:0-2550 GCA_036518595.1 Burkholderiales bacterium | reverse complement strand
GGCAGGCCGAGCAGGCCGACGTCGGCGAGCACGCGCAGCTCGAGCGCGAGCCGGCGGCTCTCGCCCGGCTCGCCGCGCGTGAACTGCCGGGGCGCGCGGTTGACGCTCGACTTGAAATGCACGTTGCCGAGCCCGCCCTGGCCGCCGCGCGCGAGCAGCGCCCGCGCGCCGTCGCGCGCGAGGTCGGCCACCGGATCGCCGGTTTCCTCGTCGCGGATCATCGTGCCGACGGGCACGCGCAGCTCGAGGTCCGCGCCGGCGGCGCCGTTGCAGTCGGAGCCGCCGCCGCGCGTGCCGTCCTTCGCGCGGTGGATGCGGGCAAAACGGTAGTCGATGAGCGTGTTGAGGTTGCGATCGGCGCGCGCCCACACGCTGCCGCCGCGCCCGCCATCGCCGCCGTCGGGCCCGCCGCGCGGCACGTACTTCTCGCGCCGGAAGTGCGCCGAGCCGTCGCCGCCCTTGCCCGCATGCACCTCGATCTTCGCCTCGTCGATGAATTTCATCTGTACAAACAAAAAAGCCCTACCGATCTCGATAGGGCTTTTGTGAGATGAGGACCGGCTACGCCGGAGCGTTTTCCTTCACGACGCTTACCGTGTTGTTGTTGTCTGCGCCGCGAACGCGATACTGCACCTGCCCGGCGACGCGCGCATAGAGGGTATGGTCGCGGCCGATGCCGACGTTCTCGCCCGCGTGCACGCGCGTGCCGCGCTGGCGAACGAGGATCTGGCCGGCGTTGACGCGCTCGCCGCCGAAGACCTTGACGCCGAGCCGCTTCGCCTGCGAGTCGCGTCCGTTGCGCGAGCTGCCGCCCGCCTTCTTGTGTGCCATGGCCTACTACCCCTGGATGATGTCGTCGATGCGGACCTCGGTGTACGACTGCCGATGGCCCTGGGTTTTCTGGTAGTGCTTGCGCCGGCGCAGCTTGAAGATGCGCACCTTGTCGCCGCGGCCCTGCGCCAGGACGGTCGCCTTGACCTGCGCCCCCGACACGAGCGGGGCGCCCACCTTGACGCCGTCGCCGTCGCCGACGAGCAGCACCTCCTCGAACGAAACCGCGGCGCCGACATCGGCGGAAAGGCGCTCGATGCGGAGCTTCGCGCCGGACTCGACGCGATACTGTTTGCCGCCGGACTTGATAACTGCGTACATTCGCTTGCTTTCTGGACGCCTGAAAGGGCGCGAATTATAAAGGAATCATGAGCTTCGTGTCCATGCTGGCCCCCGTCGCCGACGACCTGCGGCGGGTGGACGAGCTGATCGGTGCGCGCCTCGAATCCGACGTGCCCCTGGTGCGGGAGGTGGCGCAGTACATCGTCGCCTCGGGCGGCAAGCGGCTGCGACCCGCGCTGCTCCTGCTCGCCTGCGGCGCGGCCGGCGCCGCGGGAAAAAGCGCCGAGGCGCGCTTCGCGCTCGCCGCGGTCATCGAGTTCATCCACACCGCGACCCTGCTGCACGACGACGTGGTGGACGAATCGCGCCTGCGCCGCGGCCAGCCGACGGCGAACGCCGCGTTCGGCAACGCGGCGGCGGTGCTGGTGGGCGATTTTCTCTACTCGCGCGCCTTCCAGATGATGGTCGAGGTCGACGACATGCGCGTCATGCGCGTGCTCGCGGACGCCACGAACACCATCGCCGCAGGCGAGGTGCTGCAGCTCATGGGGAGCCACGACCCGGAGGTGGACGAGGCGAGATACCTCGAGGTGATCCGGCGCAAGACCGCGCGTCTCTTCGAAGCGGCGGCGCGGCTGGGCGGCGTGCTCGCGCGCAGCCCCGCGGCGCTCGAGAACGGCCTCGCCGCCTACGGGGCGCACGTCGGCACGGCCTTCCAGCTGATCGACGACGTCCTCGACTACTCGGGCGACGCGGCGACGATCGGCAAGAGCCTGGGCGACGACCTCGCCGAAGGCAAGCCGACGCTGCCGCTTATCCATGTCCTGCGCAACGGCACGCCGGCGCAGGCCGGGCTCGTGCGGCGCGCGATCGTCGAGGGCGGCCGCGACGACTTCGCGCCGGTGCTCGAAGCGATCCGCGCCTGCGGCTCGCTCGACTACGCGCGAGCCGCGGCGGCGCGCGAGTCGCAGGCGGCCGCGCGGGCGATCGAGGGGCTCGCCGGGTCGAGCTACAAGGATTCTTTGCTAGAATTGGCGTCCTTTTCTGTGACGCGCGCGGCCTAGCGGTCAGTGGCCTAGCGTCACAGTCAAAGCGGCCGAAGCATCGGGGTGTAGCTCAGCCTGGTAGAGTACTGCGTTCGGGACGCAGGTGTCGGAGGTTCAAATCCTCTCACCCCGACCAATCTGCTTGATATTCCGGTAGCCGGTCTCATGCGCGCGCGGCGAGGATCCGCATCATCTCGGCGACTCGCGCGAGATAGGAGTGATTGCGGTGGAAGGACGGCGCGGCCTCGCGCGCAGCGGCGCGCAGCTCGGTGGCGCGCCCGGGTAGCGAGCGCGCCAGGCGCACGAGCTCGTCGTCGTCACGATAGATCAGCATGCCGGCCCGCTCGCCGGCGCTGAAGATCTCGTCGAGCTCGCGCTTGGGGTCGACAAG
>DATDMW010000174.1:0-28654 GCA_036518595.1 Burkholderiales bacterium | reverse complement strand
ATCGCGAGCCTCCTCGTCCAGGCGCTGTTCGGCCTGTTCGTGTTCGTCGTGCTGCTTCGGTTCTGGATGCAGGTCCTGCGGGCGCCCTTCCGCAATCCCGTCGGGCAGTTCGTCACCGCGCTCTCGAACTGGATCGTGCTGCCGGTGCGTCGAGTCGTCCCAGGGCTGCTCGGCATCGACCTCGCAACCGTTCTGATCGCCTGGCTCGCGGAGGCGCTGACGCTGCTCGTTCTCCTCTCGCTGCACGGCGGATCGCTCGGCGCCTCGCCCGGCGCGGGCGTCGCAGTGCTCTTCGGCATGGCGTTTCTCGAGCTGATCCGCCTGTCGCTCTACCTGCTGATCGGAGTCGTGCTCGTGCAGGTGATCATCAGCTGGGTGAATCCACACGCCCCCATGGCCGGCATCTTCGACGCGCTGACGCGACCCTTTTACGGGATGTTCAGGCGCTTCGTGCCGCCCATCGGGGGCATCGATCTCTCGCCGCTTTTCGTCCTGCTGCTCGCGCAGATCATGCTGATCCTGCTCGGCGGCCTCACCGGAATGGCGATGCGACCGCTGTAGGCGCGACCATGACACCGTGGGCCCGGCGGGTCGCCGACGGCTGGCTGCTATCGCTCCATGTCCAGCCGGGCGCGAGGGCGACGCAGCTCGCCGGCCTGCACGGCGAGCATCTGAAGGTGCGGATCGCAGCGTCGCCGGTCGAGGGCCGCGCGAACGCGGCGCTCGAGCAGCTCATCGCCGGCGCGCTCGGGGTCCCTAGGCGCTGCGTCCGCGTCGTGAAGGGCGCGACATCGCGGCGCAAGACCGTGCACGTCGCCGCTCCCGGCGCGAACCCGGCGATCCTCGAGCACGCTCCTTAGCGCGCGCGCGCCGCGCCGCCGTCGAACACGATCTGCCCGCCGACCAGCGTGTAGCGCACGCGTCCGGGCAGCTCGTAGCCGATGAAGGGCGTGTTCTTTCCCTGGCTGTGCAGGCCCTCGGGGGTGATGCGTACGTGCTCCTCGGGATCGAAGATGCAGACGTCCGCATCGGCGCCCGCAGCCAAGCTGCCCGCGGCGATGCCCAGGATCGCAGCCGGCCGTGCCGTGATCGCGGCGAGCGCGTCGGCCAGGCCGAGGCGCGCCTCCGCCGCCCACTTGAGCGTGAGCGGCAGCAGCAGCTCCAGACCGGTCGTGCCCGGCTCCGACTCCGCGAACGGGAGCTGCTTCGCGTCCTCGTCGACCGGCGCGTGGTCCGAGCAGATGGCGTCGACCGTGCCGTCGGCGAGCCCGGCGCGCAGGGCGTCGCGGTCCCGCTGCGAGCGGAACGGCGGAATCACATGGCAGTGCGAGTCGAAGTAGCCGAGATCCATCTCGGACAGGTGCACGTGGTGCACCGCGACGTCGCAGGTCACGGGCAATCCCTCTTTCTTGGCGGCGCGGACCAGCGCGACGCCTTCGCCGCTCGAGATCCGGCACAGGTGCACGCGCGTGCCCGTCGCCCGCACCAGCGTCAGGATCGTTCCGAGCGCGATGGTCTCGGCGAACGCAGGGATGCCGGGCAGGCCGAGCCGCGTCGCCACGTCGCCGTCGTGGGCGACGCCGTCGCGCGCGAGAAATCCGTCCTGCGGGCGCAGCCACACCGCGAAGCCGAAGGTGGACGCGTACTGCATCGCGCGCCACAGGACCTGCGTGTCGGGAAGCGGCGTGTCGGCGTGCGAGAAGGCGACGCAGCCCGCGTCGCGCAGGACCGCCATCTCGGTGAGGCGCTGGCCTTCGAGCTTCCAGGTCAGCGCGCCGAGCGGATAGACATGGACGAGGTTGAGGCTCTTCGCGCGGTGCTTCAGCATCTCCACCAGCCCCGGCTCGTCGAGCGGCGGGTCGGTGTCGGGCGGGCACGAGAGGCTGGTCACGCCGCCCGCGACCGCCGCCTGCATCTCCGACTCGAGCGTCGCCTTGTCTTCGAAGCCGGGCTCGCGCAGCCGCGCGGAAAGATCCACCAGGCCCGGACAGACCACGAGGCCCGAGGCGTCGATCACGCGCTCGGCGCGAAAACCCGAGGGCGCGCGGCCCACGCCCGCGATCTTTCCGCCGGCGATATACAGGTCCTGCCTGGAGTCGACTCGGCCCGCGGGGTCGACCAAGCGTCCGTTCTTGACGTGGATGTTCATCGGTACGGCCGCCCGTCCCGGTGAAAGAAGACCCACTTGCCGTCGACCATGCGGACCGCGAGATCGACATCCGGGTCGGCGTAGGTGGCGCTGTCGCCGGGCGTGCGGTCGCCGATCTCCAGGTACACGGCCGGCTTGTCGGTCTCGTTCACGAGCTGGTGGCCGTCGGCGCGGCCGGCGGGAAAGCCGGCGCACATCCCGGGCTCGAGCTTCTGGCGCCCCGCGTTCGTCACCAGCGTGATCTCGCCTTCGAGGACGAAGACGAACTCGTCCTGCTTCTCGTGCCAGTGGCGCATCGACGATTCGGCGCCCGGATCGAGCGTGGTGAGATTGACGCCGAAGTTCTTCAGCCCGACAGCGTCGCCGAGCCGCTTCTTGTGCCGGCCGGCGACGCGGCTGCGGTAGGGCTCGGGATAGCCGCTCGCATTGCTGGATTCGACGTCGGCGGGATCCAGGGCGGGCGGCTTCGTCATCGTCCCTCTCTCAGTTTCCGGCCAGGATGCTCATCACCGCCATGCGCACGGCGATGCCGAAGGTCACCTGCGGCAGGATGACCGAGTGCGGGCCGTCGGCGACCGCGGAGTCGATCTCCACGCCGCGGTTCATCGGGCCCGGGTGCATGACGATGGCGTCGGGCCTGGCGAGCGCGAGCTTCTGCGGCGTCAGTCCGTAGGACTTGAAGAACTCCTGCGCCGAGGGCAGCAGCGGCCCCTTCATGCGCTCGTTCTGCAGCCGCAGCATCATGATGACGTCGCAGTCGCGCAAGCCCTCGCGCATGTCGTGGAAGACGCGCACGCCGAGCTCCTCCACGCCGGCCGGGACCAGGGTCTTCGGGCCGACCACGCGCACATCCGGCGTGCCGAGCGTCGTGAGCGCATGGATCAGCGAGCGCGCGACGCGCGAGTGCAGCACGTCGCCGACGATCGCGACCGACAGGCGCGTGAAGTCCTGCTTGTAGTGCCGGATGGTGTAGATGTCGAGCAGCCCCTGCGTCGGATGCGCGTGACGGCCGTCGCCGGCGTTGATCACGTGCACGTGCGAGGCGACGTGGCGCGCGATCAAGTGCGCCGCTCCGCTCGAGGCGTGCCGCACGATGAACATGTCGGCATGCATCGCCGACAGGTTGTCCACGGTGTCGAGCAGCGTCTCGCCTTTGGTCTGCGAAGACGACGCGATCGCGAGGTTGATGACGTCGGCCGAGAGGCGCTTCGCCGCGATCTCGAAGGTCGTGCGCGTGCGCGTCGACGGCTCGAAGAACAGATTGAACACCGATTTCCCGCGCAGCAGCGGGACCTTCTTCACCTCGCGCTCGGTGACGCCCACGAACGAGGCCGCGGTGTCGAGGATGTGCGTGACAATCTCGCGCGGCAGCCCCTCGATGGTGAGCAGGTGGGTGAGCTCGCCGCGTTCGTTAAGCTGCGGGTTTCGCATCGGAGAGCACGAGAGAGAAGGCGCCGGAGTCGTCCCGCACCAGCCGCAGCAGCTTCCCCCGCGGCACCGCGAGGGTCGTACCGGCGTATTGCGCGGTGATGGGCAGCTGTCGCTCGCCGCGGTCGACGAGCACGGCGAGCTCGATCTTGCCAGGACGACCGTAGTCGAACAGCTCGTTCATCGCGGCGCGCACGGTGCGCCCGGTATAGAGCACGTCGTCGACGACGACGATGTGCCGGTCGTCGACGTCGAACGGGATCTGCGAGGGCCGCACCTGGTGGCGCAGCCCCGAGGTGCTGAAATCGTCCCGGTAGAAGGAGATGTCGAGCGCGCCGAGCGGAGTCGAGAGTCCGAGCTCGCGGTGCAGCCGTTCAGCGAGCCACGCGCCGCCCGTGCGTATGCCGACCATGCCGGTCGCCTCGCCCACGTGGCCCTTCATCTGGCGCACGAGCGCCTGGCACAGCGCTTCAGCGTCGGGCAGGCTCATCGAGATAGCCTTGCAGGATAGTCGATGCCGCGAGCGCGTGCGCGAGATGCTTGTCCTTGCGGCCTCCGCGGCCGGCGCCGCGCAGCGTTTCCTCGGCCGCGGTCGAGCTGAAGCGCTCGTCGATCAACGCCACCGGAAGTCGATAGCGCGATGCGAGCCGGTTCGCGAAGCGCCGTACGCGTCCCGAGAGCGCGTGCTCGCCGCCCTGCGCATCGAGCGGCATGCCGAGCAGCAGCTCGGCGGGATTCCATTCGCGCACCAGCGCGTCGATCTCGGCGAACGCGCGCGCTGCGGCGACCCGGGCCAGCGGGTGCGCGATGCGGGTCGCCGTGTCGCCAACGGCGACGCCGACGTGCTTTTCGCCGTAATCGAAAGCAAGAATGGTGTGGCCGGAGGTCTTGGACGGGGCCACGGCCGTCGCGCTCACGCGTGCCCCGCCTCCTCGGACAGCTTGGCGAAATCCAGGCCGAGCAGCTGCATCGCGGCCGGGAGGCGCTCCTCGACGGGAGTGTCGAACATGATGGCGTTTTGCGCTTCGACGGTGAGCCAGGCGTTCTGCCGGATCTCGTTCTCGAGCTGTCCGGCCGCCCAACCGGAGTATCCGAGCGTCACCAGGATCTTCGAGGGACCGCCGCCCTGGCCGAGCGCCTCGAGGACGTCCTTGGACGTGGTCAGCCCCACACTGTCGCGCACCGACAGCGTCGATTGCCATTGGCCGACGGGCTGATGCAGCACGAAGCCGCGGTCGGTCTGCACCGGCCCGCCGAAGTAGACGGGCTCGTTGCCGATGTCCGCCGACGCGAGCTGCAGGCTGAGCCGCTCGAACAGCGTTCCGAGCGTCATCTCGATGGGACGATTCACGACGAGGCCGAGCGCGCCGTTCTCGTTGTGCTCGCAGATGTAGGTCAGACTCTTCGCGAAATACGGATCGACCATGTTGGGCATGGCGATCAGGAAGTGATTCGTGAGGTTGACCTGGGGCATGGGACGGGCGATTTCGTTATTGTAGTCCGCCGAGGCGGGCGGACACAATTTCGCACCACGGGCCGTTCGGACTGCCCGGAGGTCGTCTCAGGCGGCAGCCCGGCGCTCCTTCAGGAAACCGTGGATCTCGGCGAGCAGCTGCTCTTCCTGATACGGTTTGCCCAGGAAGGTGTTCACGCCGATCTCGCGCGCGTAGTTCTGGTGCTTGTCCGCCGTGCGCGAGGTGATCATGATGATCGGGATACGCTTGAGGCGGGCGTCGCCGCGGACGTTGCGGGTCAGGTCGAAGCCGTCCATGCGCGGCATCTCGATGTCCACGAGCATGACATCGGGCAGGGTCTCCTGCAGCTTCTCCATCGCCTCGACGCCGTCGCGGGCGGTGACCACGAGGTAGCCCTGGCGCTCGAGCAGGCGCCCGGTGATCTTGCGCACGGTGAGCGAGTCGTCGACCACCATGATGGTCGGCTGCGTGGGCGCGGCCTGCGGCTTGGGCGCCTCGTGTACGACCGCCGGGGCGTGCACCGCCACGACGTCGCGCAGGGCGAGCTGCACCGGGTTCAGGATCAGCACGATCTCGCCCGTGCCGAACACCGTCGCACCGGTAATGCCGGCGATACGCTGCAGCTGCGGACCGATCGCCTTCACCACGATTTCCTGGTTGCTGCCCAGCATCTCGTCGACGTGCAGCGAAATCGCGTTGGAGCCGCTGCGCAGGAACAGCACCGGGCTGAATCGGGTTTTCTCCGCTCTCGCGTCGGCGGATCCGAGCAGGTGCGGCAGGTAATGGAACGGGTAGCGGCGGTCCTGCCATTCGGCGTGCGCGTTCTTGTACGCCTTCTCGAGCTGCTCCTCGCGCAGCTGCAGCACCTGCTCGACCATGACGGCGGGGATCGCCCAAATCCGGCCGCCGGCGCGCACGACGACCGCCTGCGTCACGGCAAGCGTGAGCGGGAGGAAGATCGTGAACTGCGTGCCCTTGCCGGCCTGGAACTTGAGCTCGATGCGGCCGCCCAGCGCCGCGATTTCGTTCCGGACCACGTCCATGCCGACGCCGCGGCCCGCGAGCTGCGTCACCTCGGCTGCGGTCGAGAAGCCCGGCTGGAAGATGAAGTCGGCGATCTCCGCGTCCGAGAGCGTCACGTGCTCCCCGAGCAGCCCCATCTGCACGGCCTTCTCGCGGATGCGCGGAATGTCGAGGCCGATGCCGTCGTCCGAGAAGACGATCTGGACCTCGTTGCTCTCCTGGGTGAGCTCGAGGCGGATCTCGCCGATGTCGGCCTTGCCGGCGGCGCGGCGCTTATCCGGCGTCTCGATGCCGTGGGTGATGGCGTTACGCAGCAAGTGCTCGAAGGGCGCGGTGATGCGCTCGAGCACCGAGCGGTCCAGCTCGACCTGCGTCCCCACGATGTCGAGGTTGGCGCGCTTGCCGACCTCCTTCGCGCTCTGGCGTACGATGCGGTAGAGGCGCTCCGATACGCTCGAGAACGGCACCATGCGCACCCGCATCAGGTCCTGCTGCAGGTCGCGGTTGAGCCGCGCCTGCGCAAGCAGCGCCTTCTCCGTCTCGTCGACGGTGTTGACGAGGTTCTGGTGCACGGTCGAGACGTCGTTAACCGACTCGGCCATCAGGCGCGTCAGCTCCTGGAAGCGCGTGAACCGGTCGAACTCGAGCGGGTCGAACTCTCGCGCGGCTTCCTTGGCGAGCTCGAAGCGGGACTGCATCTGGGATTCCGCCTGGATCTCGATCTCGCGCAGCTGGCCGCGCAGACGCGCCACGTTGTCGGTCAGTTCCTGCATCGCGTTCTTCAGGGCGCGCATCTCGCCCTCGATCCGGCTGCGGGCGATCGATACCTCGCCCGCCTCGTTGACCAGGCGGTCGACGACCTCTGCGCGCACGCGCAGCATCGCGCGCTGTGCGATCGCCTCGCGCTCGGCGGCGGCAGCGCGCTGTGGAGCGACTGCCTCGAGGGGCGTCGCGGATTCTGGAGCGGCGGGCTTGGCCGGTTGCACCGGCTTCTGCTCCTCCACCACCGGCGCTGTGGGCGCCGGCGTGGCCTCCATCGCGGGCTCGGCGAGGGCGGCGTCCGGGTTCTGGATCCGCTCGTGCAGATAACCCATGCGGTCGTAGGAGGTCTCGAGCTCGTCGAACAACGTCGCCGGCAGGTTCGCGAGCGAGAGCGCGTACTCGACGCGCGCCTCCATATGGTGCGTGAGCTCCCCGATCGCCATGGCGCCCGCCATACGGGCGCTGCCCTTGAGCGTGTGCAGCAGGCGCTGCAGCGAGTTGCCGAGGGCCGGGTTGCCGGGAGTGGACTTCCAGTCGCGGATCGCTGCGCCCACCGAAGGCACCAGCTCGTTCGCTTCTTCCAGGAATATCGGCAGCAGCTGCGGGTCGAGGTCGTCGTCCAAGCGGCGCTGCCGGCGCTCGAGCTGGAGGTCGTCGAGCTCCGACCCGAGGTCCGCCAATGCGTCCGGGGCGTCAACGTCGTCTTCCTGCGATTGCACGGCGTCCGCGAACGACGAGGCGATTTCCTTCTCGGCCGCCGCGTCCGCGGCCGCCTCGGCCACGGCCTCGGATGACGCCGGCGCGAGCGCGCCCACGGCGGTCAGCCGAGCGATCAAGTCGGGCGCGGGCGCCGGGGCCTCGAGCTCGATGGCCTTGAGCGCCATCGCTTCCACGGTATCGATGGTCTCGCCGACGAGCGCCTGCTCGTCCTCCGACAGCTCGCTCGAGGCGATTTTCTGCAACGCGCGCTCCAGGGCGAATCCCAGGTCGCTCAGCGCGTCGAGCTGCACGGTGCCGGAAATACCCGCGAGCGTATGCACCGCCCGGAGAAGCGTGTCCGTCACGATGCCGTGCTGCTTGAGGGTCTCGTGCTCCTCGCGTATCGCGGCGAGGTGCGTGCGCGCCTCGCCGCTGAAGATCGTAAATAGCGTCGCGGAAATCCGGATGCCGCCGATCTCGATGAACTGCTCGGGCTCCCGCGCGCGTGGCGGCGTCGGCGAGCGCGGCGCACGATCCGTGTCAGCCGTGGCAGGCCGCGCGGTTGCGGCTTCCACGGGAATGGCCGGCGCGGCCGGTGCCGTGACAACCGGTGCCGCGGCGGCCGGCGCGGCGAGCGTCTCTCCGGCGCGGATCTTCTCCGCCATGACGACCAGCTCGCGCTCGTCGCTGCTCGCGCCGCCGTCTTTCAGGCGCGCGACATTGTCCAGGAAGTAGCGGTGGGCGGCCTGGACCAGCTTCAGCAGGTCCGGCGTCACGGCGCGCTCTTCCTGGAGCCACAAATTCATCGTCTGCTCGACAGCCCACGCGGCCTCGCCGAGGCGTGTGAGGCCTACCATGCGGCCACTGCCCTTGAGCGTGTGGAAGCCGCGGCGGATCGTGGTGAGCGCTTCCTTGTTGCCGGGCTGCCCCTGGCACATCTCGAGGCTCTCGCGGATCGTGCCCAGGACCTCCTCGGATTCCTCGAGGTAAACCCCGAGCAGCTCGGCGTCGATCTGCTCGGCGCTTGCGTCGAGCATCTTGGCCGCTTCCGGTGAATGCGCCGAGGCCGCGGTCGGCACGATCTGCTCGATCGCGCCCGCGATTGCCGGCTCCTGCGGCAGCACCGAGCTCGCGTCGAGCGCCTTCAGCGCCTGCTCGGCCGACGTCCCGAGACGCGAGTCGGCGACGAACTCGGCGTCCTTCTGCAACGCTTCCAGGTTCTTCTGGAGCTCGGCTTTCACCGTCTCGTCCTCGGGCTTCCTCTTCCATTCTTCGTACAGGGCGGCGGCCTCCTGCTTCTTCTCGTCGAGTTGCGCCTCGATGGTGACGACCGGCTGCGACGAGGCCATGGCCTCGGCGGGCTTCTTGGGGGCGATCGGTTGCATGGCCGCGTCGAAATCCGCCTTGCCGTGCGCGAGCGCCTCGATGTAGAACCCCAGCCCGGACAGCATCTGGGCGATCCGCTCGAAGTCGCCTTGCACCGGGACGTAACCCGGCTGCGCGAAGCGTCTGATCTCGGTGCCCGCGGCGCTCAATGTCTCCTGCGCGCGCGCCTCGCCCAGCATCGCGAGTGCTCCGAGGACCTGACGCATCGGCGTCTCGAGCGCCGCCAGACCATCGCGCTTGGCCGGTTCGCGGAAGAACCCGTCGAGCGCCTGCTCGATCGTGCGCAGGTTGGTCTGCATCTCGGCGACGACCTGATTCATCAGCAGACGCTCCTGCGCGCGCCGGGACATCTCGTCGAGCAGCGGAATGTCGGGCGTCGTGCGCAGCAGCTTGCCGAGCACGCAGTCCTTGAGGCGCGTGCACACGAGCTGCGACTGCTGCGTGAATTCGGGACCGAGGTTGCCCAGATTGCCGAGCGCGTTCTCCAGCAGCAGCAGCGCCGTCGCGACCTCGAGCGCGATCGCCTCGCTCATCTTGTCCTTGCTGGACGTCAACCAGCCCGCGAGCACTGCCGTCTCGCGCGCGAGATTGTCGAGATCGTCGTTACCGAGTTTCGCTGCCGCATCCTTGAACGCCTGCGCGGCATCCCGGAACGCGATCAGGCTGGGCGGGTTCCCGGAGGCGAACTTGTTCCAAGCATCCTTCGCCTGACCCAGCAAATCGCGCGCGGATTTCAGGGCGGGATGCTCGGGAGCGAGCACGATATCGACGCCATCCTGCGGCGGCAGCGTGTGCTCCAGCTGAAAAGTCTCCTGCACCTGCCGAACGTGATCGGTCACCGGCCTCGACCGGGCAACGTGATAAAGCACCTCGCGCATCAGGCGCTCGGCTACGCTGGACGAGCCTTCGACCAGTCGCTTGATCTGCTGCTCGATGCGGTTGCAGACGCGCTTCGGGTCGTGCTCCGCGGACAGCCCCTTCTGCGCAAGCGCGTCGAAGAAGCCCACGGCGACCCACCAGAAGGCCCGTTGTGACGTCTGTCCCTGGGTCGAATCGATCGCGAGGACCGCGCCACGCATCTCTTCGACGCCCGAGGCATCACCCTTCAGGAACTTGAGGAAGCCGCGCTGATATGCCGCGCGCTGCTCGCGCAGCAGCTGTTCCACCGCGCCGGGCCTGAGCGGCGCCGCCGAGCCTTCGCGCTTGGGCGGACGAAACGACAGATCCGGAAAATACAGATCGGTCGGATCGGCCTCGCGGTTGGCCGCGCGGGCTTTTGCGAGATCCCTGTACAGCGGGAAAAGGCGCAGCGGCTGATTCGGAGCGCCAGCGACGAGCTGGTCGAGGTACGACAGGATGCCCTGGAACGCACGCTCGGCGAGGGCGAACGTCTCGGCCCTGCGCAGGCCAGCGTCCTTTTCGAGATCCGCGAGCAGTCCCTCGAGCTCCTCGGATACGCGCGTGATCCCGTCCAGGCCGACGATCTGCAGGGCGCCGTGCGCCTGGTGCAGCTGCGCCTGGCTGAACTTGATCTGCGCGACGTCGCGATCGCCCGCGAACCCGCGCAGCGAGTCCAGGCCACGCTGGATCGCGAGGTCGATCTCGCCCTTGACCCAGGAAAGCGGCCCAACGTCGAATTCTGCGCGCGCGGTCATGCCCCGCCCCGTCCCCTCGCTGTTGCTGAACTCAGGCGATCTTGAAGCCCGACACCGAACCCTTCAGCTCCTGCGCGAGCTGCGCGAGCTGACCGATCGAGACCGCGGTCTTCTTCGTGCCCTCGGTGGTCTGCTGCGTGATGTTCAGAATGTCCTGCATGTTGGTCGCCACCGTGCTCGCGGACTTCGCCTGCTGCTCGGTCGTCGACGAAATGGTCTCGATCAGCTGCGCGAGGCGGCGCGACACGTCGCCGATCTCGGACAGCGCCTGGCCGGCGGCGTCGGACAGCTTCGCTCCTTCGACCACACCCTGGGTGCTCTTCTCCATAGCGGAGACGGCGTCCTGGGTGTCGGTCTGAATCGTCTTCACGATTGCGCCGATCTGCTTCGTCGCCTCGGCGGAGCGCTCCGCGAGTCGCTGCACTTCTTCCGCGACCACCGTGAAGCCGCGTCCCGCTTCACCGGCCGACGCGGCCTGAATGGCGGCGTTCAAGGCGAGCACGTTGGTCTGCTCGGTGATGTCAGAGATCAGCTCGACGATCTCGCCGATCTCCTGCGAGGATTCGCCGAGTCGCTTGATCCGCTTCGACGTCTCCTGGATCTGCTCGCGGATTTCGTTCATGCCGGCGATCGAGTTCTGTACCGCCTCCGTACCCTTCTGCGCGGCGGCCAGCGATTGCCGCGCAACGTCCGCGGACTGGGTGGCGGACAGCGACATCTCGTTCATCGCACGCGCCATGCCGAGCACCGATGCCGAGGTCTCGCGAATCTCTCGTCCCTGCTTTTCGGCAGCGGCGAGAAGCTGCGTCGTCGTCTTCTGCGCAGCTTCCGTCGCGATCGACACCTGCGCAGCGGCGTGGTTGATTCGTCCAACCACGTTTTTCAGCTCTTCAATCGTGAAGTTGACCGAGTCCGCGATCGCGCCGGTAATCTCCTCGGTCACCGTCGTCTTCACGGTGAGGTCGCCTTCCGCGAGGGATCCCATCTCGTTCATCAGCCGCAGAATCGCGTCCTGGTTCGCCTTGTTCTGGCGTTCGATCTCTCCACGCTGGCGCTCCGCCTCCTCAGCGCGGCGTCGCGTATCGGCCAGGTACACACGCACGATCAGGGCGACCACCGCGATACCGAGGACGATCAGCCCGCCGAGAATGATGAAGTTGAGGGTCCGCTGCGCGAGCTCGTCTTCGTATGCGGCCGACAGCTTGTCGGCGGCGTTCAGCAGTCCCTCGGAATCGTCCACGACGCGACGGCCGGCGTTTTTCGCGTTCACCAGGGCCTGGAGGTTACCGAGGATCGAGGCCACGGCCTTTTGGAACTCCTGGTACTGCTTCTCGAGGTCGGCGAGCTTTTCGAGGGTTTCCGGGTCCTTCGTTGCGGAGATCCGGAGCGAGTCGCTGCCCTTGGTCAGGGCCCCGAGCAGGTCTCGGAACGTACTGGTGTCCTTACCCATCAGGAACGCCACTTCTGGGTCGATCACGTCGGCGCCCAGCATCGCGTTCGCGTTCTTCGCAAGGCGCTGCGTCAACATAACGAGCTGACCGGCGACCGAAATCTCGCGCGCCGGGGCCTGGCTCTGAAGCTTCAGGGCCTGGACCTGCTCGGCGAGGTCGAGCAGCGCCGGGTTGTTGTTGTTGATCGAGCGAACCGCGGATCCGAGACCGATCAGGTTCTTCTCCTGCGCCAGCACCAACGAGACGTTCTGGTCCGACTTATCCCACTCCTTGGTGAGTTCCCTCAGCGCGGGACGCACGTCCTCGGAAGTCGCGGGCAGGCTCACGCCGCTCGCGTTACCGCCGACCGTGAGCAGCTTCAGCGATGTCACGAACTGGTCGCGCGAGGCGCGCAGCTGCTTGAACGCCTCGGCGTTACCGGTCAGGCCGGTCTGCGCCGCCTTCGCGATGCGCTGCGACAACATGCGCATCTGGGTTGACGTCGACACGTACACCGTACCGTAAGTGGCCGCGCGGTTGTCGAGTACGACGACCACGATCGACGCGAGGAAGACCACCGCGAACAACGTCCCCAGCATCGCGTATTGCCGGCCGACGCGCATGCCGCCGAGACCCAGGCCTGCGCGCCTGGGGCCTTCGGACATGGTCGTCGGGCCCGGCGTCGGCTTGGCGCCGGGCGCGGACTTCGGGACGGCCTTCGGCGCAGGCGAGGGCTTCGCGGTGGGCGCGGTCATGGCTGCTGCCGCCGCTGCAGGAATCTTCTTGCTTCCGATGTTCAACAGTCTGAATGCCATAACAGTCTCCCGATCAGCTTCTAGCTAGGCGGGCCGCTAAGCGCCCACGTTGAGAAAGGTTTCGTGCGCCACGAGCGCCGCCATGTTGAGCTCGTTCCATGTGCGTCCTTCCGGATCGCGATACAGGGTACTGGCCCAGGGATTGCGCTCGGACGCCGTGGCGGCGTCGCGCGCCTCGAGGTTCTGGAGGTTCCGCAATCCCATCATGCGGCTGATGAGCAGGCCGCTGTAGGACTGGAATCGGTCCGCGACGAGCACCAGCCGGCACTCCGGCGTCCGCGCCGTCGGCTCGTCGCCGAGGAAAGCCCCGAAATCGACCACGTTGGCCATCACGCCGCGAATGTTCGCGAGGCCCAGGTACCAGGGCTGCGTGAGCGGCACAGGCGAAATCTCCGGGAGGGGCAGCACTTCGTCCGTCTCGTCGAGTCGCAGGAGCCAGAAGCTGTCACCCGCTTGCACGCCGAGCCGCGACGACTGCTCGCTCGCGGCGTGCGCTTCACGCAGCCGCTGAGCCAGGCTTTGCTGGAACTCGCGGAGACTGATCTGGCGTGCCATGGGATCGCTTGATTACTTAAAAGCGGCGATCTTCGCGAGCAGCTCTTTGGGGTCGATGGGCTTGACCAGGTAGTCCTTCGCCCCTTGGCGCATGCCCCAGATCTTGTCGGTCTCGGCGTTCTTGCTCGTGCAGACGATCACCGGGATGTGCTTGGTCGCCTCGTCCTTGGTGATTGCGCGCGTCGCCTGGAAGCCGTTCGTTCCCGGCATGACCACGTCCATCAGAATGAGATCGGGCTTCTCGGTCTTCGACTTCGTGATCGCCTCGTCGCCGTTTTCCGCCGTAACGCACTGGAAGCCCTGCTTCGAGAGCACTTCCATGAAGAATTGGCGGTCGGTGGGCGAGTCTTCGACGATCAGGATTTTTTTGATGGGCATGGCATTCACCTCTTCAGGTTTTTACCGGCGCATGGGCGCCTACGGTCTTCAGCAAGCTGTCCTTGGTGAACGGCTTGGTCAGGTATTCGTCGGACCCGACCATGCGGCCGCGAGCACGGTCGAACAGTCCATCTTTTGAGGACAGCATGATCACCGGGGTCGTCGCGAAGCGCGTGTTCTTCTTGATCAGCGCGCACGTCTGATAGCCATCGAGGCGCGGCATCATGATGTCGCAGAAGATGATGTCCGGCTGATGGTCGGTGATTTTCGCGAGAGCGTCGAAGCCGTCCTCGGCCAGGATGACCTTACAGCCCGCCTGGGCGAGAAAAATCTCGGCGCTGCGACGAATCGTGTTCGAGTCGTCGATCACCATGACCTTGATGCCGGAAAGGTTGGCGTTTTCGCTCACGGCCTCCACCACCGTGGTTGCATTACTTGTTCTACTGCGAGCTTGTTCTCGCTCCAGCCCCGACTGTCGGCCCTGCACGACGAGCCTGGATCGGGCTATACACTATACAGTCAAAACAAAGCGTTGTATTACTTAGTTCACAACACCTGTGAAAACTGGCTTATGACGCCGGGGTAGCCCCGATGTTGTGTGTTCGGTCAAGCGGATAAGATCAAGCACGCCCCGTGCCCGTTACAGCTCAACCATTTCGAAGTCTTCCTTCCGAGCGCCGCACTCCGGGCAAGTCCAGTTGATCGGGATGTCCTCCCAATGCGTGCCGGGAGCGATTCCTTCGTCAGGCAGACCGGCCGCTTCATCGTAGACGAAGCCGCAGATCAGGCACATCCATGTTCTGAATTCTTTCTTTTCCGTCATTAGGTTGGGATGGGTTACAATGGCCAATCCCATCTTACCCCGACTGGCTGACCGGCCGCCAGCAACGCGGGGCCTCCACCTCCATGGCGTCCGTACCCCCACCTCCTATCGTGCTCGCTTTCGCAGGCACCGATCCGACCGGGGGCGCCGGCATACAAGCCGATTTATTGACACTCTCGTCGATGGGCTGTCACGCCTTGTCCGTCGTAACCGCCATCACCGTGCAGGACACGGCCGGTGTCGAGGACGTCCAGGCGATCGAGTCGGATTGGGTCTCGGACCAAGCGCGCCTGGTGCTCGAGGACATGCCGGTCGCCGCATTCAAGATTGGCCTGATCGGCAGCATCGAGAACGTCGCCGCGATCGCGGAAGTGGTTTCCGACTACCCGGACATACCGCTCATTCTGGATCCCGTGTTGGCCTCGGGCCGCGGCGACGAGCTCGCGACCGAGGACATGGTCGCGGCGATCCGCGAGCTGCTCATCCCGCAGACGACCATCCTGACTCCGAACAGCCGCGAAGCGCGCCGGCTCGCGGCCGAGGACGGCGAAGACAGCGAAGAGCTCGACCTCGAGGCCTGCGCGCGCAAGATTCTCGTCTTCGGCAGTGAGTTCGTCCTGATCACGGGTACGCACGAGAACACGCCGAAGGTGATCAACACGCTGTACGGAACCGAGGGACTCGTGCGCTCGGACTCCTGGGAACGCCTCCCCGGGAGTTTCCACGGCTCGGGATGCACGCTCGCGGCGGCGATCGCCGCCACCCTGGCGAATGGCCTGGAAATTCCCGAGGCCGTCCGCGAAGCGCAGGAATACACCTGGCAAAGTCTGAACGCCGGATTCCGGCCGGGGATGGGTCAGCACATTCCCGACCGTTTCTTCTGGGCGCGCGAAAGCGACGACGATCGCTCGCGTTCCTGAACCAGCGCCTCGCATGTCGAGCTCGCCCCCCTCACTGCTCCCGAGCGACGTCCGCGCGGCCAGCCCCCGCGTGCGTGGTCTCTACGCCGTGACGCCCGACGAACCGGACACGGCGCTGCTCACGGCGAAAGTCGAGCGCTCCATACGCGGCGGCGCCCGGCTCGTGCAATATCGGAACAAAACCGCGGTCGCCGCGCTGCGCAGGCGACAGGTCGACTCGCTGCTCACCATCTGCCGCGCTGCGCGCGTTCCGCTTATCGTCAACGACGACCTCGACCTGGCACTCGCGCTCGATGCCGATGGCGTACACCTCGGGCGGGACGATGTCGATCTGGCCGTGGCGCGCCGCAGTCTCGCGCCGGGAAAGCTGCTGGGCGCTTCCTGCTACGACAGTCTCGAACTCGCGCGATCCGCGACCGCCGCCGGCTGCGACTACGTTGCCTTCGGGGCAGCCTTCCCGACCGCGCTCAAGCCGTTGGCGCCGCGTGCGTCGCTCGCTCTTTACGCTCAGGCAAAGGCCGCGCTGCGCGTGCCGATCGTCGCGATCGGGGGCATCACACCACGGAACGCGGGATCGCTCAGGCAAGCGGGGGTCGATGCGTTGGCCGTGATCACCGCGCTGTTCGGCGCGGCGGACATCGAGACGCGCGCGCGCGAGTTCTGCGCAATCGTGTCATGAAGTCGCGCAATCAAACACTGTTCGAGCGCGCGCGTGCAGCGATTCCCGGCGGCGTGAATTCGCCGGTTCGTGCGTACCGTGGCGTCGGCGGCACGCCGCCGTTCATTGCGCGTGGCTCGGGCTCGCGCCTCTGGGACGTGGAAGGGAAGGTGTACATCGACTACGTCGGCTCGTGGGGTCCGCTCATCGCCGGGCACGCGCACGGAGCGGTGCTCGAGGCGGTCGAGGCGGCGGCCCGGGACGGGCTGTCTTTCGGAGCGCCGACCGAGCGGGAGGTGCAACTTGCCGAGCTGCTCAAGGAGCTGGTGCCTTCGCTGGAGCTCGTGCGCCTGGTGAGCTCGGGAACCGAGGCCACCATGACGGCGCTTCGGCTGGCGCGCGGCTACACGGGGCGCAGCATGGTCGTGAAATTCGAGGGCTGCTATCACGGCCACGCCGACAGCCTGCTCGTGAAGGCCGGCTCCGGGGCACTCACCCTCGGATCGCCGGACTCGGCGGGCGTGCCCCCGGAGATCGCCGCGTGCACGCTGGTGCTCCCGTACAACGACTCGGACGCACTGCGGCACGCATTCGACCGCGGCGGCAAGACGATCGCCGCGATCATCGTCGAGCCGGTCGCCGGCAACATGAACCTCGTCGTCCCGGATCGCGATTTCCTGGAGACCGCGCGGCGCCTTTGCAGCGAGCACGGATCGGTCCTGATCTTCGACGAAGTGATGACCGGGTTTCGTGTCGCGCTCGGGGGAGCGCAAGCCCGCTTCGGTGTGCGTCCCGACCTGACGACGCTCGGCAAGGTGATCGGTGGCGGCATGCCCGTCGGCGCGGTCGGCGGGCGCCGCGACATCATGGAGCGGCTCGCGCCGCTCGGCCCGGTGTACCAGGCGGGAACGCTCTCGGGAAGCCCGGTCACCGTCGCGGCCGGCCTGGCGACGTTGGCGCTGGTGCGCACGCCTGGATTCTTCGAGCGCCTGGGCGCGGAGACGCTGCACCTGGTGCAGGGCCTTACCGCCGCGGCGCGCAAGCGTGGAATCGTGTTCTGTGCGCAAAACGTAGGCGCGATGTTCGGGATGTATTTCAGAGCGGCCCCCCCGGCGAGCTACGGCGAAGTCATGCAGTGCGACAAGGACGCGTTCACGCGGTTCTTCCACGAGATGCTGGCGCGCGGAATCTATTTCGCACCTTCGGCGTACGAAGCGGGATTCGTGTCCTCTGCGCATACGCGCGCCGACATCGACGAGACGCTCGCCGCAGCGGACGCCGCGTTCGCGGCCCTCGCCGGCGGCTAGCCTCTCCGTCCTACTTCTTCAGCGAATCGCGGATCTCGCGCAGCAGCCTCACGTCCTCGGGCGGCTCCTTGGGCGCCGCTTCGCGCTCGCGCCTCAATCTGTTCATGAGCTTCACCAGCAGGAAGATCGCGAACGCGACGATGACGAACGACACGACGGTGTTCAGAAACATTCCGAGGTTGAGCGTCACCGCACCCGCCTTCTGCGCCGCCTCCAGCGTCGTATACGGGCCGGGCTGCACGCCCTGCCTGAGAACGACGAACAGGTTGGTGAAATCGGTCTTCCCGAGCGCGAGCCCGATGGGCGGCATGATCACGTCCTTCACCAGCGAGTCGACGATCTTTCCGAAGGCGGCGCCGATTACCACGCCCACCGCCAGATCCACGACGTTGCCCCGAACTGCGAAATCCCGGAATTCCCGCAATACCGCCATGGCGCACCTCCGTAGTGAGCCCGCTACACCAGGAACAGCGTGGCGAGGCCAAGAAAAATGAAGAATCCGCCGCTATCCGTGATGGCGGTGATCAGGACGCTGGAACCGAGCGCCGGGTCGCGGCCGAGCCGCCACATCGTCAAGGGGATCAGGACCCCCGCGCTGGCGGCGAGCAGCAGATTGAGGGTCATCGCCGCCGTCATCACCAGGCCCAGCGACAGCTTGTGGTACAGCCAGTAGGCGATCAACCCCAGCATGCTGCCCCAGATCAGTCCGTTCGCGAGCGAAACCCCCAGCTCCTTCGCCAGAAGCTTGCGGCCGTGTTCGTTCTGGACCTGACCGAGCGCGATACCGCGCACGATCATCGTAATCGTCTGGTTGCCGGAATTGCCCCCAATACCCGCGACGATCGGCATGAGCGCCGCGAGCGCGACCAGCTTTTCTATCGATCCCTCGAACGCGCCGATCACGCGCGAGGCGATGAAGGCGGTGACCAAGTTGATTGCCAGCCAGGACCAGCGGTTGCGCACGCTCGCCCAGACGGAGGAGAAGATGTCCTCTTCCTCACGCAGGCCCGCCTGCGTGAGAAGCTCGGTTTCTGTTCGCGCACGAATGAAGTCCACGACCTTGTCGACGGTGACGCGACCGACGAGCTTCCCGGCCTGGTCCACCACGGCCGCCGAGACGAGATCGTAGCGCTCGAACGCCTTCGCCGCGTCATGCGCCTTGTCGTCGGGATAGAGCGTTACCATGTTGCGCTCCATGACCTGCTCGACCGTGCGATCGAGATCGGACACGATCAAGGTCGAAAGCGGAAGCACGCCTTTCAACCGCTCGTCGCGGTCGACGACGAACAGCTGATCCGTATGGTTGGGCAGCCGATCGAAGCGGCGAAGATAGCGCGTCACGGCTTCCATCGTGACTGCCTCGCGCACGCTGACGACCTCGAAATCCATGAGCGCGCCGACCGCGTCATCCGGATAGGACATTGCCGCCCGGAGCTGCTCGCGCTCCTCTATCGGCAGCGCCTGGAACACGTCCTGAATGACGTCGCGCGGCAGGTCGGGTGCGAGGTCCGCGATCTCGTCGGCCTCCAGCTGCTCGGCCGCGGCGACCAGCTCCTCGGAGTCCATGCTGCGAATAAGCGTCTCGCGCACGGCATCGGACGCCTCGAGCAGAATCTCCCCGTCGCGCCCGGCCTTGACCAGGTTCCAGACGGCGAGACGCTCCTCGAGCGGCAGGGACTCAAGTACATACGCGATGTCGGCCGGATGCATCGAGTCGAGCTTGGCGCGCAGCCGCGCGAGATTCTGCTTGTGCACCGCAGACTCGACGAGCTCGTGCGTCGGCATCTGCGAACGCTCGGCCGCCGTCTCGACCGCGCGGTGGCGGCGCAGCAGCTCCTGCACTTCGCGCAGATCCGCCTGGAGGTCCTCGAGATCCTTTTTCGGGCTGAGGGTTTCGCTCATTCGCCCAGATAGCTTGTCGATGTGGTGGATCGGAGGCTCACAGCCCCGGGGCCTGCCGCGCGCGGGGCTGCGGCGATTGTAGCAGCGGGCTAGGGCGCCCGGAAGCTCAGCATCAGCGCGTGCGCCGCTCCCGACGCGGTCACGGTACTTGCACGTACTCCATGCGGCCGCGTATCGTGAGCGCGTATTGCGACAGATACGGTGAGTCCCGGTGACGATCGTAATAGCGGGGGCGCGGCAGCATCGCTGCGAGGCGCGCCGCCTGCTCGGGATTCAACGCCGACGCGCTGATTCCGAAATAGTGCTGCGCAGCGGCTTCCACCCCGAATACCCCGTCGGCCCACTCGACCACGTTGAGATAGATCTCGAAGATCCTGCGCTTGGTGAGGAAGGTTTCGAGTTCAGCGGTGATGATCGCCTCCTGCATCTTGCGCAGCAGGCTGCGCTCACCGGACAGGAAAAGGTTCTTGGCGAGTTGTTGGCTGATGGTGGAGCCGCCCGCCACGTAACGCCCGCGCCGCTGGTTCTTCTCAATGGCCCGCTCGATGCCCTCCCAGTCGAATCCTTCGTGATCGATGAATTTGGCATCTTCCGCGGCGATGATCGCTCGCTTGAGATGGATGGAGATGCGCGGATACTCGACCCAGCGGTGCTGCAGCCTTGCCTTCCGATCGGCGTCCCGCATCGCTTCCAGCCGCAGCTCCATGAACCGCGTCATGGCCGCGTTGTGATCACGCCAGTACAGCACCTCCGCGAGAAACCATAACTGGACCAGCCCGAACGCCACGACGAGGGTACACAGCGGGTATGCGATGAGCTTCCACAGACGAGCCCGTACCCTCATGGCACGCGGCTATTCGCTAAAGACGCGGTCCCCGGGAGCGAAATGCCAGGTGCGCGTGATCACCAGGACGTCGGTGTCCCGGCGGATGTCGGGCGGAAACTTGGCGTAAGGCGCGGCAAGCGTGACGATGCGCTCGGCCGCGGCGTCCAGGATCTTGTAGCCCGAAGACCGCTCCAAGTCCACGCCGGCGACCGAGCCGTCGGCGTTGATCGAGACCGTCAGACGCAGACTCCCGTAGATTTTGCCGCGCGCGCCATCGGGATAGTTGAGGTTGCCGATCGCTTCGACTTTCTGGCGCCAGTGCTCGACGTAGAGCGCGAAGCGAGCCTCGGCGGCTCGAGCGCCGACAAACTGACGGCGCGGTCGCTGGTTGTATTCCTCGATCTCGCGTGAGATCTGCGCCTCCATGCGCGCGATCATCAGCGCGCTGCTCGCGAGCTCGACGCCGCTCGGGCGCGGTACCGGGTCGTGTGTCTCCTCGGGTCTCGAGTCCTGCGCCGCGGGCTTGTCCGACGGCTTGAGCTGCGATAGCAGCTGGCGCTGCCGTGCTTCGAGCTCTTCTACCTGACGCCTGGCTTGGTTGAGGTCGTGTCCCCGCTGGTTGTGCTGAAGAACCGGCAGAGGCGTCTTGGCGCGGCGCTTTTCATCGGTGTTGCCGCCCCCATCGAGATTCGCCTGGGCCTGCACATCGGGTTTCACGGGCGCCGAGCGCGTTTTCGAGTTCACGAGCACCACGTCGAGCTGCGCCGCGGGAGGATGGCGCGGATCTGGAAATCCGAACCTTATCGACAGCACGATGCCGTGGAGCAGCACCGAAAGCGTAAGGGCAACCGCGAGCGTACGCGAGCCGGGGTCGAGGCCGGCGAGGGACGCCAGCCAGGACGACTCTCGGAACACGCGCTCCAGGCTCGACATCGACAGGTCAAAGCCGTTTGTAATCAGCGTATTCTATGCTGCATTTACAGTTTTGTCTCAGGACGAAGCCGCCGATTCGGCGGCGGTGCCCTCCAGGACGCGTACGAACCGGCACTCGAGGGCCATGTCGACGACGTCGACGTCCCTCACCTCGAGCTCGATCCGGACCCCGGGCGAAAGTTGCGGTAGCGAAGGAACCTTCGCGTACAACGGCATACCGTCGATCTTGACGAGGGTCTCGCGCACCACTTCGGCCGGCGCCAGGCGAACCTGCTCCTGAAGCAGCCAGCGCAGCGACCAGTAGCGCTCCATGCGGCGTTGGAACTCATCGTACGCGGCGTAGGTCGCCTCGAAGTCGTGAACCGCCGAGAGCATGAGGTCGGAATTGCGCCCGAACGGGGCGGCCTCCCGACGTAGGAGCGCAATCAGCTGCCACTGGTTAACCAGATCGACATAGCGGCGAAGCGGGGACGTCGACCATGCATAATGGCTGGTCCCGAGGGCCTGGTGGGCTTCGGCCGAGGTCGTCATGCGTACTCTTCCACCCGACTGCACCCGGTAGATCGCCGCGACGCCGTGGTCGTCGAGCAGCTTGCCCCACGCGCTGTTCGCCGCGATCATCAGCTCGGCCACCAGCTTGTCGAGCGGCGTCCCCCTCCGGCGCTGCTCGATCGTGACCCGGCCGTTGTCCACGCGGAACACGTAATCGGGTCGGTCCGGCATGGCCGAAGACTTGCCGCGCGACGCCTCCAGGGCCTGCGCGACCTGCCATAGCAAATGCAGCTCGCGTGCGTAGGGTACGCGCTCCGGAATTTCGCCGATCGCGAATGCGTCATCGAGCGACCCGACCGCTTGATGCCGGAGATTCGCTGCGATGCGAACGACATCCAGGCGGGTATGCCGGTTCTCGATCGCCATCGTGTCCCGGTTCACCTCGAGGTAGAGCGATAGCGCAGGACGCGCGCGGCCTTCCGCCAGCGTGAACTTCTCGATCACGGCCGGCGGCAGCATCGTGATTTTGCCGCCGGGCATGTACACGGTCGACAGCCGCGCGCGCGCCGCCACATCGATGGGCGACCCGGGCACGAACCCCAGGCCCGGCGCCGCGATATGGATGCCGATGCGCAGCCGCCCATCCGCCGTCTCCGACAGCGAGAAGGCGTCGTCGATCTCCGTCGTGCTCTGGTCATCTAGACTGAATGCGTTCACGTCGGCCGGCGGCAAGTCCGCGGGCTCGACGGGATCCAGTCCGCCGGGGAAATCCGCGCCGCCCGGAAAATGCTCGCGCAGGAAGCAGTTCAGGTGATATTCATCGCTGGGGGGAAGCGCGCCGGCTCGCTGTAGAAGCTTGGCCGGCGACGCGCCGGTGCGTTCGGAGGCGCGCTCGAGCGCCTGTGTCCCGGGACGGTTTCGGTCGGACCGGTACAGAAGCTCATCGAGCATCGGCGTCATTTCCTCGGGCAGCTCACCCTGCGCCAGGCGCTCGCTCCACTCCGCGATCTGCTGCTCCCGATGCTTGCGCTTCTCGATTCCCGCGAGGGCGGCGCGGAGCGTCTCCGGGGGAGCCGCGCGATAGCGTCCCCGGCCCTTGCGATAGAAGTACATCGGAGCCGAGTGAAGCTTCAGCAGGATTGCCGCGGACTGGAGCGCCGAAGGCTCCCGGCCGTAGTAATCGCGAGCGAGCCCGATGAACGAGAATTCATCGCTTCCGCAGCATTGCCAAAGGAAATCCAGATCGACGTCGCTGGCGAGCTGCTCGGCTTGAACGAGCACGTCGCCCGCAGAGGGCTCGTCGAACCGGATCAGCACATCCCTGGCCTTGATCTTCGCGCGTTTCCCGTGCGGCGCCTGGATCTGGAGCGAGGTATCGCCGTCAGCGAGCACCGTCCCGGCCTTGAATGAGCCGTCTTCCTCGTAGAGAACGTTCACGGGATCGGTTCCGGGTGAACGGCGCGGGGGGACCAGCACCGGCTTGATGGATCAGACGGGATTATAGGATCAATCGACCGCCGCACGAGCGATTGACACCCGACGCCACCGTCAACATAATCGCCCGCTCGCCGTCCTCTTCCCGAAGCGGCCGGCTCATATCCGGTTCCTCGCCTCCATGCCCAAGATCGCCTCGATCTCCGTCGCCACCGCGCGAGTCCCTCTCCAACACGTCACCAGCTTCGCCACGCGCACGGTGTCCGCCAGGGACTACGGGCTGGTCAAAGTGCGCTCGAGCGAGGGCCTCCAAGGGATCGGCTTCTGCTATGCAGGCTCCTCGGGCGGCACCCTGGTCGCACATGCCGTCGAGCAGCTCCTCGCGCCGCTGTTGATCGGCGAGGACAGTTTGCGGGTGGAAGGTCTATGGCAGCGCATGTTCCAGGAATCGCTCCTGCAGGGACGCGCAGGCAGCGTCACGCGCGCCATTTCGATCCTCGATTGCGCCCTGTGGGACTTGAATGCGCGAACCGCGCGACTGCCGCTGTACCAGTACCTCGGAGCCGCGGTCATGGACCAGGTTCCCGCGTACGCGAGCGGCGGCTACTATCTTGACGGCAAGACCCCGGCGAAGCTCGGCGCCGAGATGGCCGGCTACGTGAAGCAGGGCTTTCGCGCGGTGAAGATGAAGGTCGGTCGCCTCTCGCCCAGCGAGGAAGAGGCGCGCGTGAAGGCAGCCCGCGAAGCCATTGGTCCGGACGTCGAGCTCATGCTCGACGCCAACAATGCCTGGTACGATCTTCCGACCGCGATGCAATACATGAGGCGCTTCGAAGCCTACGATCCGTACTGGATCGAGGAGCCGTTCTTCCCGGACGACATCGAAAACCACGCCCGGCTGGCGAAGCTGACGCGGGTCCCCGTCGCTACCGGAGAGATCGGCACTGGGCGCTGGCACTTCAAGGAGATTCTGGACAAGGGTGCCGCGGCGATCCTCCAGACCGACGCTCTCGTGTGCGGGGGCGTCTCCGAATGGAAGCGTATCGCCGCGACTGCCGCGAGCTACAACATCACGCTATGCCCGCACTGGTTTCACGACCTGCATGCGCACCTCGTGGCCGCAACGCCGAATGCGCGCTACGTCGAATTCTTCCCGGACGACCAGGTGCTCAATTTCCGTGCGCTCATCGACACGCAGCTCGAACAGCGTAACGGCATGCTGGTACTGCCGCGCACGCCGGGACTGGGCTTCGACTTCGACGAGCGCGCTGTGGCCCGCTACGCCGTTCCTGCGGGCGGGACCCTATGGACCGACATCAGCAGCGGCCGCTAGGCCAGCCCCGCGAACCGCAGGATCTGAGGAATCTGCGCCGGGAAAGTGGCGAGGCTGTGGTCGCCGCCCTGCACGACGACCTGGCGCGCGCCGCGATAGCGTTTCACCGCAGCCCGGTAATCCAGAACTTCGTCGCCCGTCTCCACGAGCAGCAGATAGCGCTCCAGGTGTAGCGGCGCGACGTACTGGCGCTGCCATTGATGCAAGTGCTCTTCCGTCAGCTCGTAACGCTCTCCTGTGTATGGATTCTGCTGCGGACCCAGCCAGGCCCGCAGGCCGACGTGCGGCTCGATCGCGGGATTGATCAGCACGGCCGGAACCCCGTAGCGCTCGGCGAGGCACGTGGCGTAGAACCCGCCCAAGGAGCTTCCGACCATTGTGACCGCGTCGCGCGGTCGCGCCACCAGCTCGCGCTCCGCGGCCGCGAGCGCCTCCTCCGGCCAGTGCGGCAGCGCGGGGCAGGCGAAGCGAGCTCCGAGGCCGCGCTCCTCCATCGCCTGCCTCAGCACCTGAGCCTTGTGCGAGCGCGGTGAAGAGTTAAAACCGTGGAGATAAATCAGCATCGCGCGTTTCGGCGCTATCCTTCGGATACCGCTGAAGGGCGGCCGAGTCGGGCGAGCAACTTTTCGTGCACGCCGCCGAAACCACCGTTGCTCATCACGAGCACCTTGTCTCCCGGTCTTGCCTCGGCCGCGACGGCCTCGACCAAGCTGGTGAGATCGTCATCGCAGCGCGCCTTCGCACCCAGAGGCGCGAGCGCTGCGGCGGGGTCCCAGCCCAGCTTCGCGCTGTAGCAGAACACGCGATCGGCATCGAGAAGGCTCGCCGCGAGCTCGTCCTTCATCACGCCCAGCTTCATCGTATTGGAGCGCGGCTCCAGTACGGCCAGGATCCGCGCATTGGCGACGCGTTCGCGCAGCGCCTGCAGGGTCGCCGTAATCGCTGTCGGATGATGCGCGAAGTCGTCGTAGACCGCGACGCCGCCCGCGGACCCGCGCAGCTCGAGCCTTCTTTTGACGTTGCGAAACCGAGCGAACGATGCCAGCGCGTGCGCCGGATCGAATCCGGCGCTGCAAGCCGCCGCGACAGCCGCTGCAGCGTTCGCCCGATTATGCGCGCCCGCTAGGGACCAGCGCACTCCTCCGATACGCGCCTTATCGCGCCACAACTCGAAGCGGTCGGTCCCGTCCTCCTCGGCGTGCCAACCATCGTCTACGCCGAAGCGCTCCACGTTGCTCCAGCATCCGCGTTTCAGAACCCGCCTCAAAGCGGCATCGTTCCCGTTGACGACGATCGTCCCCGAAGACGGTATCGTCCGAACAAAGTGATGAAATTGAGTCTCGATCGATGCAAGATCATCGAAGATGTCGGCATGATCGAACTCGAGATTGTTCAGAATCGCGATCCTGGGGCGGTAATGGATGAACTTCGAACGCTTGTCGAAGAAAGCGGTGTCGTACTCGTCCGCCTCGATCACGAATGGGCCGCGGCCGAGGCGAGCGGAGATCCCGAAGTTGTCGGGGACTCCACCGATCAAAAAACCGGGATCGGCGCCCGCCTCTTCCAGCATCCAGGCGAGCATGGACGTCACCGTCGTTTTGCCGTGAGTCCCGGCCACGGCGAGCACTTGGCGCCCGTGCAGCACTGTCTCGGCGAGCCATTGCGGACCCGAAATGAGTCGCTCCCCGCGGTCAAGCAGTGCCTCCATCAAAGGATTGCCGCGCGTCACCACATTGCCCACGACCCAGAGATCCGGCCGGACGGCCACCTGGTCCGCGCCGTAGCCTTCGGTGAGACGGATTCCGAGCCGCTCCAGCTGTGTGCTCATCGGCGGGTAGACATTGGCGTCGCATCCGGTCACGGTATGACCGGCTTCCGCGGCAATGGCGGCAATGCCGCCCATGAACGTGCCGCAAATTCCTAGGATGTGAAGATGCATGGGGTTGGCTACAGAGAAACCGGCGAACACCGGCGATTCTACCCGATGGATGCCGTTCGGCCCCGTTCAGGCCGGTTGAGTGCTGCGGTATGATGGCCGGACACAGTCGTGCCACGATGTCCCGAGACCGCCCGCGACAGCAGGCTGCGCGCCTGCCCCATCAACAAATGCGTGTCCGCATCGCCGCTGTCGCGGCGCGACTCATGGCGGAGGACGGCATCGACGACTATGCGCTCGCGAAGCGCAAGGCTGCGAGGCAGCTGGGCGCTGACGACACACAGTCCCTTCCCGGCAACGAAGAAGTCGAGGCGGAGCTGCGTGCCTACCAGTCCCTGTATCAGAGCGAGGAGCAGCGCGAGCGAACCCGCGAGCTCAGAACGAAAGCATGGCAGGCGATGCAACTCCTCGCGGAGTTCCGGCCATACCTGGCCGGCGCCGTGCTGAAGGGTACCGCCGGGCGCTACGGTGAGATCGATCTGCAGCTTTTCACCGACGACAGCAAGGCGGTCGAGATCGCGCTCCTGAACCGGAACATCCCCTATGACGTCGCCGACGAGCGGCGATTCGCATCGGGCCGCGAGCGCGCCATCTCGGTTCTCAAGCTCGTCTGGGAGGGCGTGCCCTTGAACCTTTCCATCTATGCGAGCAACGACGAGCGCGGCACATTGAAGAATTCCGCGGGCGGGCGGGCTATCGAGCGAGCCGGCCTGGGTGCCGTCGCCCAGTTGATCCAAGGCGATAGCGGGTCTGGGTAGCCGGCTTCGGGGCCGATATTCAGGCAAAAGCGCTGATCAAGTGGACAACTTGGTGCCATTTGCGGCAAACTTCTTGGATGCCCAAGAAGCCGGCCCGGAAGAAGGCCCCGACCCGCAAACTGCGTATATTGGTCGTCCATGGGCCGAACCTCAACACACTGGGCTCCAGGGAGCCCGGAATCTACGGCACCCAGACGCTCGATAGCATCGATGAACGGCTCCAGAGGCTCGCGAAGCAGGCCGGCGTGGATCTCGAGTGCTTCCAGAGCAATCACGAAGGCGCTCTCATCGATCGCGTGCACGACGCGAAAATGCATGGAATCTCCTGGATCGTCATCAATCCAGGCGGATTGACTCACACTAGCGTTGCTTTGCGGGACGCCCTCGCCGCCGCTGCCATTCCCTTCGTGGAAGTCCACTTGTCGAACATCTATGCAAGGGAGTCGTTTCGCCAGCGGTCTTTTTTCTCCGACCTCGCGGTTGGAACCATCGCCGGCCTCGGAAGTCGGGGCTACGAGTTCGCCCTGCAGTTCGCTATTCAGTCCGGCTAGAGCCGGCAACACCCGAGTAGCGCTGGCTCAGCGGAGGCCGCGGCGCGTATCGGAGGAGGCCGAATGGACTTGCGCAAGCTGAAGAAATTGATCGACCTGGTCGAGGAATCGGGCGTCGCCGAGCTCGAGGTCACCGAAGGCGAGGAGAAAGTGAGGATCGTGAAAGGCGGGATGGGCCGCGAGCCTGCGCCGCCTTACGTCGTCGCCCCCGCGCTTGCGCCTTATCCGCCGCAGGCGGCGACCGCCAGCCTTCCAGCCGGGGCCGCGCCCGCGCCGGCGGCCGTGCCAGCCCCAGCCGCCGCGCACGCTGCCGGCGCCGAAGGGCACGTCTTGAAAGCGCCGATGGTCGGGACCTTTTATCGCGCCGCATCTCCCGGAGCGAAGGCGTTTGCCGAGATCGGGGATACGGTGAAAGTGGGCCAGACCGTATGCATCATCGAAGCGATGAAGCTCATGAACGAGATCGAAGCCGACAAGGACGGCGTCATCAAGGCCATCCTCGCGGAAAACGGTCAGCCGGTGGAGTACGGCGAGCCCCTCATCGTGATCGGCTGACCGGGCCTCATGTTCCAGAAAATCCTCATCGCCAACCGCGGCGAGATCGCCCTGCGCATCCAGCGTGCCTGCCGCGACCTCGGCATCCGCACGGTGGTCGTGCACTCCGAAGCCGACCGCGACGCGAAGTACGTGAAGCTGGCCGACGAGTCGGTGTGCATCGGACCGCCGCCCTCGGGCGCGAGCTATCTGAACATCCCGGCCATCATCAGCGCCGCCGAGGTGACCGACGCGGAAGCCATCCACCCTGGATACGGCTTCCTTTCCGAGAACGCCGACTTCGCCGAGCGCGTCGAGCGCAGCGGCTTCGTCTTCATCGGTCCGCGCGCGGACACGATCCGCCTGATGGGCGACAAGATCAACGCCAAGGCGGCGATGCTCAAAGCCGGCGTTCCATGCGTCCCGGGGTCGGACGGCCCGGTGCCCGAGTCGCCTGAGGAGATGATCAAGGCGGGGCGCAAGATCGGCTAC
>DATDMW010000173.1:0-4585 GCA_036518595.1 Burkholderiales bacterium | reverse complement strand
ATCTCCGGCGCGCCCTCGCCGCGCACGGCGCGCGCGAACTCCTCGAGCTCGTCGACGAAGGCGTCGCGCTTTTCGCAGGCGACCGGCGCCGGCCGGTCGGTCCCCCGCGTCAGGAAGCGCAGCCCCGAGTGCAGGTCGTAGTACGCGCTCGCCTCCTTGCCGTAGACGTTGACGAGGTAGTACTCGGAGGCCGAGGCGTAGCTCGCGTTCAGCGTCGAGAGCGCGCCGCTCTCGTGCTCGAGCACGAGGCTCGCGACGTCCGGGTTGTCCCCGGGCAGGACGAGCTGCGCCGAGCGCGCGCTCACCGCGACGATCGGCCCCATCAGGTACGCGAGCACGTCGGTGTAATGGATGCCGATCTGCAACATCACGCCGCCGGGCATGCCCTCCGCGGTGTAGCGCCACGACGCGAGATCGATCTTGCCGAGGCGGTCACGGCTGATGTTGGCCTCGGCGTTCACGAGGCGCCCGAATTCGCCCGCCTCGATCTTCGCTTTCATCCAGCGGAAATGGCTCTCGCGGCGGCGCTGATAGCCGAGCGCGAGCACGACGCCCGCCTCGCGGCACGCGCGCGCGATCTCGCGCCCCTCGCTCACCGTGTTGGCGATCGGCTTGTCGAGGAAGACGTGCTTGCCGGCGCGCGCGGCGGCCCGCGTGGTCTCGAGGTGCGCGTTGTTCGGCGTGGTGTTGACGACGGCCTCGATCGACCGGTCGGCGAGGACCGCGTCGTAGCTCGGCGCCGCCGTGCAGTTGTACTTGGCGGCGAAGGCGCGGCGCTTGTCTTCGGAGCGGGTGTAGCACGAGACGATCCGCAGCTTCCCCGAGCGCACCATCGCGTCGGCGAGCACGTCGGACCACCAGCCCATGCCGATGCAGGCGACGCGGACCGGCCCGGACGCCAACGCGCGCTCCGGCTACCGCGCGTCGCGCCAGGCGGCGCCGATCGACTCGACCGCCTCCTGCGCGATCGCCTCGTCGGTCTTCCAGTCGCCGCCCGCGACGCCGACGCCGCCGAGGCATTCGCCGCCGACGATCACCGGGCAGCCGCCCTCCATCGCGGTCCAGCGCTCCGCCCCCGCGGCGAGCGTGAGCCCGACCACGTGATTGGTATCGAGCGCCTGCCCCTGCGCGCCGCGCGCGCCGGTCGCGCGCCGGTTCGACGCCGCGGACACCGCCTTGGTCGTGGCCGAGTGCACGGTGTGGAAGCGCCCGCCGTCCATGCGCTCGAGCACGATCAAATGCCCGCCCGCGTCGACCACGGCGATCGAGACCGCGATGCCGGCCTTGCGCGCGGCCGCCGCGGCGGTGTCGGCGATCTTTCTCGCGCCGGCGAGCGTGAGGCGCCTGGCGCCGGCGGTGTAGGCGTCGCTCATGCGCGTCAGTGCGGGGCGCTGCCCCACAACTCCTTCAGGCGCGCGTCGCGGCCGCAGCCGTCGCGGTAGAACTTGTAGCGGATCGGGTTCTTCTTGTAGAAGTCCTGGTGATACTCCTCGGCCGGGTAGAAGGCCGAGGCCGGGACGATCGGCGTGACGATGTCCTGCTTGAACGGCTTCGTCTTCTCCAGCTCGGCCTTCGAGCGCTCGGCGACGCGCCGCTGCTCGTCGTTGTGCACGAAGATCGCCGTGCGGTACTGCGTGCCGATGTCGCAGAACTGGCGGTCGCGCACGGTCGGATCGATGTTGTGCCAGAACGTGTCGAGCAGCTTCTCGTAGCTGATCTGCTTCGGGTCGTAGAGGACCTCGACCGACTCGGCGTGCCCGGTGCGGCCCGAGGACACTTCCTCGTAGGTCGGGTTCGGCTTCGTGCCGCCGGTGTAGCCCGAGGTGGTCGACACCACGCCGGGCAGCTTGTCGAAAGGCGGCTCCATGCACCAGAAGCAGCCGCCGGCGAAGGTAGCCTTTTCGAGGCCTTGCTGCGGCGCTTGCGCGAGGGCGGGCATCGTCGCCGCCCCGATCGCTGTGGCGACCAGCGCCGCCAGCAGCATCCGGACAGTGCTCATGCGGCAAACATACCATGCCGACCGGCAACTTTCTCGGGACCGGCGGGCGCCGGTAGAATCGCGTCATGTCGACCGGAAATCAACCCGCGCCGGGACGCGAGATCGCCACGCTCGCCGGCGGCTGCTTCTGGTGCCTCGAGGCCGTCTACGACGACCTGAAGGGCGTGGAGTCGGTCGTCTCCGGCTACATGGGCGGCGCGCGCCCCAACCCGACCTACGAGCAGGTCTGCAGCGGCGCGACCGGGCACGCTGAGGTGGTGCAGGTCGAGTTCGACCCGTCGAAAGTGTCGTACCGTGAGCTGCTCGAGGTGTTCTTCGTGATCCACGACCCGACGACGCCCGACCGCCAGGGCAACGACGTCGGCACGCAATACCGCTCGGCGATCTTCTACCACACGCCGGAGCAGCAGGCGGTTGCGCGGGACGTGATGGAGCGGCTCGGCGCGGCGAAGGTCCACGACGATCCGATCGTCACGCAGCTCGCCCCGGCCTCGACCTTCTACCCGGCCGAGGACTACCACCACGAATATTTCCGCCGCAATCCCAACCAGCCGTACTGCGCCTTCGTCGTGAAGCCGAAGGTCGCGAAGTTCCGCAAGCACTTCCTCGAGAAGACGAAGAAGTAGCCTTCGGGCGCTACAGCAGGTCGGGCGATATCACCGTCCGCAGCAGCGCCTTCCCGTCCGCGCGGCGCGAAAGCCACCAGACCGACGCCTTCTTCACGCTCCAGTCTTCGCTCGTACCGGTGAGCGCGAGCGCGGCCGCGCGTCCGAGCGTCGGCTGGTGTCCGACGACGAGCACCGCGCCCTCCGCATCCGGCCAGCCGGCCGCCGCGAGCACGTCGCGGGCGTCGGCGCCGGGCGCGAGCGCCGCGTCGGTCGCGAACGATTTCGTCAGGGCCCCGGCGGTCTGCTGCGCGCGGTTCGCCGGGCTCACGAGGATGCGCGCGTCCTCGGGCAGCCGTTCGCGCAGCCACTCGGCGACGCGCTGCGCCTGCTTCCTGCCCTTGTCCGTGAGGTCGCGCTCCAGGTCGCGCGTTCCGGGCTCGGCGTCCGCGTGGCGCCAGAGAAGCAGGTCCATGGCCTGATTTTAGGCCGGCCGCGGCGCCGGGGTCGTAACAATCCCGGCGCGCATCGTAACGCGGCCGAAATATCGGGCGTTTACCATCGCGCCTGCACTGCACGATACGGGGGAAGTCATGAACGTCATGAGAGGATTCCGCGTAATCGCGATCGCGGGCGCGCTGGCCGCGCCGATCGCGCACGCCTCCGACATCACCGGCGCGGGCGCCACGTTTCCGTATCCGCTCTACGCCAAGTGGGCCGAGGCCTACAAGCAGCAGACGGGCGTCGGCCTGAACTACCAGTCGATCGGCTCGGGCGGGGGCATCAAGCAGATCCGCTCGAAGACGGTCGACTTCGGCGCCTCCGACGCGCCGCTCAAGGCCGAAGAGCTCGACAAGGACGGCCTGCTGCAGTTTCCGACCGTGATGGGAGGCGTGGTCCCGGTCGTCAATCTCGAGGGCGTCGCGCCGGGCCGGATGAAGCTCACGGGCGAGGCGCTCGCCGACATCTACCTCGGCAGGATCGAGAAGTGGAACGACGGCCGGATCGCGGCGCTGAACCCGGGGATGAAGCTGCCCGGCACGCCGATCACGGTCGTGCACCGCGCCGACGGCTCGGGCACGACGTTCATCTTCACGAACTACCTGTCGAAGGTGAGCGCGGAGTGGAAGGTGAAGGTCGGCAACAACGCGTCGGTCTCGTGGCCGGCGCCGACCAGCACCGGCGGCAAGGGCAACGAGGGCGTCGCCTCGTTCGTGCAGCGGATCAAGGGCTCGATCGGCTACGTCGAGTACGCGTACGCGAAGCAGAACCGGATGACCTTCGCGATGCTCAGGAACCGCGACGGCGAGTTCGTCGCGCCGAGCGACAAGAGCTTCCAGGCCGCGGCCGCAGGCGCCGACTGGAAGAACGCGCGCGGCTTCTACGAGATCCTCACCGACGAGCCCGGCAAGGCGAGCTGGCCGATCACGGGCGCGACCTTCATCCTCATGCACAAGGCGCAGGCCGACGGCGCCAAGGCGAAGCAGGTGCTGAAGTTCTTCGAGTGGGCCTACCAGAACGGCGACCGCATGGCGCTCGAGCTCGACTACGTCCCGATGCCCGACGAGGTCGTCAAGCTCATCCAGTCGGCGTGGAAGAGCCGGATGAAGGACGCGAGCGGGAAGCCGGTCTGGTGAGCCGCCGTGCCCGTTCGGGGCCCGGCGCCGGGGAGCGGATAGAATGAGCGCCGTGGCGAACACCCTCGAAGGCCTCGCCGGACGCGCTCCGGCGGCCGCTCCCGCATCGCGCGCGATCCCCGATGCCCGGCTCCGGCGGCACCCGCGCCTCGACCTGCTGTTCCGCCTCGCGACGCGCGCGTTCGCCTTCCTGGTGCTCGCGCTGCTGGTCGCGATCCTCGCGTCGCTCGTCGTCGGCAGCCTGCCGGCGATCGGCAAGTTCGGCCTCGGCTTCCTCACGGACGCGACGTGGAACCCGGTCACCGAGCAGTTCGGCGGGCTCGCGCCGATCGTGGGGACGCTGG
>DATDMW010000172.1:0-2505 GCA_036518595.1 Burkholderiales bacterium | reverse complement strand
ATGATCGAGAGCGGAAAGCGCGTGCCCTCGGAGGACGTGCTCGCGCTCCTGTCTTCGCTGTTCCAGCACGCGCCGGCGTGGTTCCTGGACGGCAGCCCGGAGACGGCGCCCGCCTCGCTCGCCGAGCGCGTCGGCGGCGCGGCCGGCGTGCCGCTCGAGCCCGCGTTCCTGTTCTCCAAGGAGCTGCTGCAGGCGGCGATCCCGGAGCTGCTGGCGCAGACCGGCACGACCGGGCGCCAGTTCGCGCACCTGCTCATCCGCTCGCACCAGGAGATGTCGCGCAACGACTTTCCGGACCTCGAGCGCGCCGCCGAGCGCGTCGGCGAGCGCCGGTTCCCGCTCTCCGTGGACGACCTGACGCGGCTCGCGAAGCACCACGGCCTGCAGCTGCGCTGGTTCGAGCGCAAGCCCGTGCTCGCGCGCGACAAGGACCGCGAGCTGAAGAGCATGGTGCGCTCGTTCTTCGAGGCGCCGCGCACCGTGTACCTGAACCGCGGCCTGCAGGCGGATCCGGCGCGCCTCAAGTTCGACCTCGCCTCGCACCTCGGGCACAAGCTGCTGCACGAGGGCGACGGCCTGAAGTCGCCGCACGCGACCGGCGGCGAGATGGGCGGCAGCCCCGAGGGCGGCGCGGGGCTCGCGGCCGGCATGAAGCCCGAGGACGTGCTGCACGCCTGGCGCGACTTCGAATGCAGCTTCTTCGCGGGCGCGCTGCTCGCGCCCAAGGTGCCGTTCCGGCGCTTCCTCACGCGCGAGTCGTACCGCGTCGAGGCGGGCGAGAAGATGCAGCTCACGCCGGCGGTGGTCATGCGGCGCATGACCAAGGTCTCGCCGTATCCGTACTGGCACTTCTTCGATGCCTATCCGCCGGGATACCTGCGGGCGGTCTACCGCGGCAACGGGATCCCGCTGCCCTGGGGGAACATGGCGCAGGTCACCGATCCGTGTCCGCAATGGGCGGTGTTCCGCATGCTCAATGAGCATCGCGGCCCGGACCGCGGCTCGCAGATCTCGGTGCTGCAGGACGGCGGGCGGTCGATCCTCTACTGCTGCCACTCGCGCCGCGTGGCCGACATGGCGGGCAACCCGCACGTGCTCTCGGTCGGCATCGACCTGCTGCCGGCGCTCGACTCGCACGGCGCCGCCTCGGACGAGATCGTCGCCGGCATCGCCGACGAATGCCGCCGCCACGGCGGCGAGGCGCGCATCCCGAAGGCGGCCGTCGACGCGATCCGCGCCGCGGCCCGGGTGCTCAACATCGCCTGGGTCGAGGACGCGCTCGCCGCGCCCGCGCGCATCATCTGCCCGCGCAGCACCCACTGCCCGCGCGGCGAGCACTGCGACGGCGCGCGCGCCTCGCGGGCGCGCGAGATCGGCGACGTGCGCGAGGAGATCGTCAGCCGCGCTCGCCGCGCGCGCTGACGAAAATCAGCGGCCGGAGCGCTCCGTCCGCTCCACGCGGTCGACGTGCTCGGCGCGCTCCGGGCGCTCGGCGCGTTCCGCGCGCTCGGGGCGCTCGCCCCGCTCGGTCCGGTCCTCGCGCCGATCGGCGCGCTTGTCGCGCCGGTCGTCGAAGCGCTGCTGGTTCGCACGGAGGCGCTTGTCGGCGTTCTGCAGCCCCTTGTTGTCGGGGTCCTTCTGCAGGTTCTTGTCGACGCTCTCGATGCCCTGTTTCAGCGGCTCCTTGTCGTCCGACCTCGAGGTCTGCGCGCATACGGCGCCGGCCACCAGCGCCGAGACGATCGCTGCGATGATGCGCAATGTGTTCATGCGTCGCTCCTTCTTCGTTGTTGCTGGACGCGCCAGCCTACCCTCCTGCGTGAACAGTGTAGGCGCGCGCCGTATGGTCCGGAAGGCGCAAGTGAAGCAAAGATCACGCTCCGCGCGTTTCGCAGCGCCGCCGGCGGCGATTCCGTCGCCTTCGGGAGACAGTGCGCGGCGACGGGACTGCCTCAGCTCTTCGCGGGCTGGTAGGTGCCGACCTCGACCCGGAAGCCGATCGCGAGGCGGTTCCAGCCGTTGATCGCGACGATCGCGAGCGTGAGATCGGCGATCTCCTGCTCGGAGAAATGCGCGCGCAGCTCGCTCCAGACGTCGTCGGGCGCGTGCGTCTCGGAGATGAGCGTCAGCGACTCGGTCCAGGCGAGCGCCGCGCGCTCGCGCGGCGTGTAGAACGGCGTCTCGCGCCAGGCGTCGAGCGCGTACAGCCGCTGCTCGGTCTCGCCGGCGGCGCGCGCGTCCTTCGAGTGCATGTCGAGGCAGTAGGCGCAGCCGTTGATCTGCGAGGCGCGCATCTTGATCAGGTGCAGCAGCGGATGCTCGATGCTCGACTTGCCGAGATAGGCCTCCATGTCGAGCATGGTCTTGAGGACGCCGGGGGCGACCTTGCGGTAGTTCAGGCGGGGTTGCATGAGAGAGCTCCTTTCGGGATGTCCATCCTCGCGGTGTTCCGTTCGTTCAGCTCCAGGCGAAGCACGCCAGCGCCGCGAGCGCGGCGGCGAGCCC